>NZ_JBXWRL010000007.1:0-148958 GCF_059612885.1 Ruegeria sp. YKSD179
GAGTGCCGACCTCCGGCATTTCAATCAAAATGGTTGCTGCGGCCACTTCGCCTATGCCCGGGATTGATCGTAAAATTGCGTTGGCCCGGGCGCGGCTGGGGCAGTCTTGCAGCCTTACGTTAATGTCTTGTTGTAATGCCTTCAGCTGACGCGTTAGCTGTTCTATCCGTGCTTTGGTTTGCCGCCTGACGAGAGCAAGAGTTTGCGTTTGCAGACGATTTATCAATCGGGTGCGGTCCTTAATAAGAGCCCCTCGGGCACTGAATAACTCTCTGAGTTCATATTGTTTTTCGTCGGTGGGTTGGTCCGGTTCTAAGGCAAACGCATTTCCAAAGCTTGCGAGCATGCGCGCATCTACTACATCTGTCTTCACCCTGGTGCCGCAGGCCTGAGCGAACCGGCGCGCCTGCAAAGGGTTGACCTTTACCAAAGGGAGTTGCCGCGAAAGTGCGCGTTCAAAACGTCTGTGATACGGACCAGTGGCCTCAAATACGACACGGGCAGGTATGTCCTCGCCCAACCATGCTGAGAGGGCACGGAAACCGGTAGGTGTATTGGGAAAGCGCGCTGCGCCTCCATCGCTCAACCGATGCGCATCCAGAAAGTCCTTCGAAATATCAATGCCTATGCTATCATCTGTCATCATCGTCATGTCCTATGCTTGTCATGCAACCCATGAAAAATCCAGCTTGCGTATCCGTTCAGGCCTCATGCGAAGACGGCGGCTGACCATACTCGAAAACGGTCCCTCACGACCAAGCCCAAAGCGATCCAGCCGCCGCCACTGCCAGCCATAAATGGCGTGACCGGCAGTGGCTCAATCTTTGCAGATCGATAAGGAAAGCATAAGACAAGCCCGAAGCGGACATCGGAGCACCCTCCGACTTCCGCTCGGCGGCGCAACCTGAATTCAGGTCAGTCCATCCAGCAGTGCTCTTGCCTCTTTCAGGTCCGGGGTATCAAACCCCTCAGTGAACCAGTCGTAGACCGCCTGCAGCAAGTCTCCGGCGTCGTCCGTCTTTCCCTGCTGAACCCGCATACGGGCGAGGTTGGTGGCGGTTCGAAGTTCCCAGGATTTGGCCTGTTGGTTTCTGGCGATGTCCAATGATTGGAGGAAGAGCTTTTCCGCTTCCTCTACGGCGCCTGATCCATCGGCCAAGATTAGCTGTTCACCCTTCAGACGGTACAATTCCGCTTCGAAAAAGCGTTCTTCGGAGCGACCTACAGTCTCCAGCGCCGCGTCCAACAAACCGAGCGCTTTTTCGGGTTGCCCTCCGGCTGCGAGAACCTCAGCTGTCTGACCCATCACCATCGGTTGGAGGAAAAGAATGCCCGCTTTTCGCAGATTCTCCAAGCCCGATTGCGCCGTGACAATTGCTTCGTCATGGCGGCCTTGCTTTGACAGGAGCCATCCAGCGTTAACATCAGAAAACCAATTGAAAAGAGGAAAATTCTGCTCGTCGGCCAGTTTGATGAAGGAAGCGTTGCTTCTTTCGGCGTCGTCAATATCACGGCGAAAGAAGGCGTTACAAAAGTCCCCGAAGCAGCGCACGTAGCCGGTCGTATAAGCATGCTCCATCTCCTCGGCATGATCCAGTGCGGCAGTTTCCATTGTTTTAGCCTGATCCGGGTAGCCCAAAATGTGCAAAGTGTTGCCGAGGAAAGCCAAGCTGGCGGACTTGGGATTTTGCCCGAATTCGAAAGTCGAGTCCCTGTGTTGCTCTTCATCATAATAACTGATTGCTGTCTCAAATCCGGTTTTGGCTTGAGAAAACTCACCAAGAGAGTACTGGCTGGTCGCGGTGATGCGATGACCGAGAACCTTAGGCAAAGTAGCCTGCTGGGCTTCTGCCATTTCAAGGAACTGGCGAGCAATCCTAAGCGTCTCAGGCATTCTTGCGCCAGAATGATTGATGAGATTGAATACCCACTGCTGGTACAAAACCGGAAACATCAGGGTCGGATCATTGACCTGGTTTGAAAGCGCATGGGCGTGTTTGAACACCGCCACTGTTTCAGGGTCGCTGTACCCCTTAGTGGCAATCAACGGACCGGCCAGCATTGTTTGCAGTTTGAGTTCGCGTAGCGCCAAGTCGTCGCTGGCGGGGGCCGCGCGGATTACGCTGACACCAAAATTCAAATGGGCGATCGCCTCGGCATTCGCCGATCGCTCGATGGCCCGCTGTCCGGCCAGTTGCCAGTAGTCGACCGCGCGATCAACGACATCCGCTTCGCTGTAGTGGTGCGCCAGCAGTTCGGGATTGGCCTCCACCGTCTCAGGGAAATGCTTCTCTAGAAGCTCGGCGACTTGCCGGTGATACTGCTGGCGAGGGCGACGCAGGAGCGAGCCGTAGGCTGCGTCCTTCACTAGGGCGTGCTTGAAGATGTACTTGGCGGTGGGTGGGCGCCCACGCTGGTAGAGTAGTTCGGCATCGACCAGTTGACCCAATCCCTCCTTCAGCACTGTGTCGCCAATGTTGGATAGCCCCGAAATCATCTCGTAGGCAAACTCACGGCCCAGCACCGAGCCCAGCTGCGCCAATTCACGGACCTGTGGCAGGCGATCAAGCCGAGCCATCAGCGATTCCTGTAGCGTCTCGGGAATGCTCAACGACGTCAGCGGGCCGGTCAGCTCGTAGCTCTTGCCGGTGTCTCGCAGAATGTCTGAGGCGAGGATCGTCTTGGTCAACTCCTCGACATAAAGCGGCACACCGTCAGTCTTGGTAGTAATGTGATCCACCACCTCCTCCGGCAGCGGTCTAACCCCCGCAATGCGGGCGACAAGCGCCTCTGAATGGGGACGCTCTAGCCGGTTGAGTGTAATCGGCGTGATGTGGCTGCGCGCTGGCCAGGGCGGCACGAATTCCGGCCGCGCCGTTGCTACCATCAAAAGCGAGACAGTCGGTGCCTGCTCGATCAACAGAGCGATCAGCTCCAGTGTAGAGGGATCGGCCCAGTGCAGATCCTCCCAAAGCTGCAGGAAGGGCTGATTTTCCGCGACCTCCATCGTGATGCCGGTGATCATGTCCTGGGTCTGCTGCTTTTGCTGCTGCGGGCTGAGTGCCAGCGCCGGATAACAGTCCTCCGGCACTTCCAGCGATAGCAGCGAAGCCATCAGCGGCACGCTCTCACTCAATGGCTGTGTATAGTGGCAGAGCATCGCCTCAAGCTTTGCCAGACGGCTCGCCGCGTCATCTTCCGGCTGCCAACGTGAAAGCCGCCGGAAGTGCTCGATCACTGGGTAGAGCGCTGAGTTGGTGTGATAGGGCGAGCAGCGCATAGTCAGCTGTGGCCGGCCCTCGGTCCGCACCTCGGCCTTGAGCCTGTCAATCAGCGAGGACTTGCCGATCCCAGCCTCACCCGAAAGTATGACGACCTGGCCGCGGCCTTCGTCCTTGGTGCTCTGCCAAGCCCGGCGTAACAGGCCAATTTCCTCGTCGCGCCCGACCAGCACAGGGGCGGTGATGACATCATGATCGTCGCCATGAGCAACGCCGGTATCATCGTGCAGCCTAGTCACGCCCCAGGTCTGGACGAGCCCGGTGATCCCCTTCAGTTCGTGCGATCCGAGGTCCTCATAGTCGAAGGCGTCGCCAGCCAACTCACGCGTCAGCCGGCTGACGACGATGCCATTGCGCCCCGCTAACGCCTGAAGCCGGGCAGCCATGTTCGGCGCCTCACCGATCACGGTACGCTCTTGTGCCATGCCTTGACCAACAATTTCACCAACCATCACCATGCCGGTGGCGATTCCGAGCCGAACGGCGATCTCAATGCCCTTGTCTTGGCCCAGCGTCTGGTTCAACCCAACCATCGCCGCGACGATGTCCAGCGCACTGCGCACCGCCCGCTCGGCATTGCGCTCTAAAGATTTCGGGTAGCCGAAGTAGACCAGGATGCCGTCGCCCATGTATTTGGCGACAAATCCCTCATACTCCTGAATGTGGCGGGCGCAGGTTTCCTGATAGGTCCGAATGACGTCCTGCAAGTCCTCTGGATCTAGACGGGTCGACAGAGCCGTTGAATCGGCCAGATCGCAGAACAACACAGTCAGCGGGCGCCGCTCCGCGTCGCTGGTGGGCAAGATGGCTTCGGGCGGGTCGGTCAAAGGCGACACCACTGCCGGTTCGATTGCGTTCACCAATTCATTTTTCGGCGAAGCGACCTCGGGAAGGGCCAGCGGCCGCAACGCACTAATCCGCGAGCCGTCACTTTGCGCTGACGGCGATTGCGCGTTTTCCGTCGTTCCGGCCCATGTCAGAAACTCACCATCCTGATCGGCGGCGCAGCCCTTGACCTGAATGAGTTCATGACGGAGATCCTCGACCGCAGCGGCATCTAGATTATATTCCCGCTTGATGCGCCGATAAGTAAGCCTGCGCTCGCAAAGCAAAAGCCATGTCACTTCGGCCAGCACCTTGCTAAATTTCACCGCCTGACTCCCTTCGACCAATCCGCCTCCTTGGCGTAATGCAAATCTCTGGCGTCGCGACGCCAAATCGAAATAGGCGGTCTGCCACCTATGCTTCAACATCGCACAATCCGAAAAAAAAGCCAGAAATTGGTAAGACTTGTCCAGATCGAAGTAATCCGAGCCAGATTGCAAACAGTCGTTTGTCACTTTGGATCAGGACCGGCCATACCGAAGAACGCGCGAACGGAAACCTTTTCCGCAGAGCATACGTCCATCCGACCTTCGAGTGCCGCGTCAGCAAAAGGCCGGAAAGTCCCGCGGGGCAGTCATTCAAACAGTCTACCCGTTCCGCATTGCAGCGAACGGCGGGATTGTCCGCAACTGAGACGTCCGCACAGTCATTTTCGCTGCGGTTGGGCTGAACGTCTGCTTTTCTCTCTGCGGCGCGGCTAACAATTTTGGCGTTCGCGTTGCTGCATATGCGAGCGGCAGCGCAGGACCGCTTCCGGTTTGGGCTCATTCCGGCTCTTAGCCGCGATTTGCACCAAGGTCCGGTCCTGCCTGTTGCTCTGGGCAGATTGTCGATCGAAGCTGGCCGTCTTCGTGCAGCGCGGCCTGCGTGTCGCCGTTATCCCACAGATAAAGTAGGCCGATTTCGACGCCTGTTTTGATGCACGTAATCCGGCCGATGGCTTCGGCTGTTGTGCGACCACTCTCAAATTCGGGCAACACTAGCCCCTCTCGTTAAACAATTCCTTGGGAGCGACCTCGAGAGCATGCGCGATCCGCTCTAGAACATCGATCGATGCTGAGAATTTCGCGAGCTCGATCTCGCTGATATAGCTGCGATCCAGGTCAGCAGCTAAAGCTAATTGTTCTTGGCTCAATCCTTTGGAATTTCTTAGATTCCGAATATTTAACCCTACTGTTTCCCTCAATTTCATGGCCTGTATTCGGCCAGATCACAAGAATTGAGCTACGGAATATATTCCACAAAATGCGCGCGAGTGGATCTAATCCCTTTCTCGCATATGGTGTGCGGGGCGAAGTTGGGCAACAACCATCAAGATTATAGTAATGAAGTCGAAAGGCGCTTATTGATATGTGGCTCAAATCCATCCGAAATTTGCTTGGCGGGGTCGCCATAAGTGTCGTTTCTAGCTTGGCACCGCAGGCAGCAAAAGCCTACCAAGTTGATTGCGCCATTCTGCTTTGCCTGGCTGGCGGTTGGCCAGCTTCAGCAGAATGTGCCCATGCTCGTGCGGTTTTCATTAGGCGGATTACGCCTTGGCCGATCGAGCCGCCGTTGCAAATCTGGCGCTGCCCGATGGGTGTTTCTGAGCGGGTGCCTTTGCAAAGCACGGCCCCAAAGATCTGGGAGGCCAGCAACCAAACAGGTCAGACGCTCGGCCAAGTCATTCTGACACAGATGGCTGAAGGCGGTGCCGATATCGACATCAGTGGTCTGGAATTCGATTTCGTGCGCTCGATCCGCGTCTGGGATGTTCGGTACTACAGCCATCGCGAACGCGGTCGCGACGATGACTGCTCTGAGAGCTACAATATTCGCCTCGGGACCTATGGCACGCAGGGCGAATTCGGATGGCAACGCACGACACCGGCGGCCGCCCCGCAGTGGGTGTTGCCGTCGCGGCGCTGTTCGTCATCGAATTGGCGACGCGGGGTTGGCGTTGAATGGGAAGATCACGAAGGCAACCATGGATACGAGTGGGTGGCCTACTAAGGCTATTCCCCGATATCCTTCATGCGTTCCGATATATCGCCCGCAATACGCTCGTATAGGGCGGCTTGCTTGTCTCTGGGTGAGCCCGGTTGCGGGCTTCTCCGTCGGATTCGTTTGGCGAGCCAGAATAGCATTCGGGCTGCGGGGTCGCTGATGTTTTCCGGGACTGGCGCGGGGTAGTTTTCTTCAAGGACGGCAACGACCTCAGCGTTCATGCTACGGTGGTTGCTCTCGGCCGCAAGCCGTATCCGGTCACGAAGGCCATCCGGCAATCGCACGATGAACTTGTCCTGATTTTGAGCACTTTGTTCTGACATGGTGGCACTGTGCCATAAGATTCGATTGACGCAATAGTGGCTAAGTGCCACTAACGGGGTATGTTTTCAACCTGGAGGCGTTTCATGAATAGTCGTAAACCAATGCAGCTTCGGCTTCCGCAAGAGCTCAAGGAGTGGATCAAGGCGGAGTCCGATCGCAATGGCAACTCCCAAAACTCTGAAGTTATCCGAGCCATTCGCGCGGCGAAGGACAGGCGTTCCACACTCGGTTCAATTGGAAATATCAATATGAATCAGTGTGATAATGCGCGTTGTTAACGAGGTGAGAGAGGTGTCGAGACGATGACCAAAGCAAGTGCACAGACGAAAGCGAAACAAGCGGCCTCAGCCTTTATCCGCGAGGCGCGGGAGGCAGGTTGGCAGCGTGCAAAGTTCGAGATCAAGCCTGATGGCAGTGTCATCGTCGATGCGAATATGGTCGCGCCAGAGGCCGCCGACGACTTTCTCAACAGCGACTTGAGAATGGGCGAATGACCCGCAAGAGCCTGCCAAAATACGTCTATAGTGACAGGGGTTACCTACGGTTCATCCGGCGATCGCGCGGCATCTCTGTTATGATGCACGAGGAAGCGGGCACACCGGAATTTTGGGATCACTACAATCGCTTGCTGAAGGGAAAACCAGCGCCTGCGCCGGTGAAGCGCAATTTTGAGGCGTTGATTCTCAGCTACTATGAGAGCGATGCCTACAAGAAGCTGAAGCCCCGGACGAGATCCGACTATCGGCGTTACATCAGCCACATTCGTGAGATATGGGCGGAGAAAGACCCGGCCAGGATCGAAACCCATCACATTTACGAATTGCACCGCGCCAATGCGGATCACTGGCGGCAAGCCAACTATCTCGTCCAGGTCATGGTCGTCTTGATGAACCACGCCCGTCTGATTGGTTTTATCAAGAAAGAGCATGGCAATCCGGCGAAGGGCATTCCGCTCTTCAAGCAGCAAAGCGACGGGTGGGAGCCTTGGCCAAACGATGTTCGAGCAGAGTTCGAGGCCCTGGCTTCAAAACGCGCGCGGCTGGTCTACGAGCTTTGCGTTGGCACGGGCCAGCGCATTGGCGATGTCGTGAAGATGAAGTGGGCGCATTTTTCGGATGAGGGATTCGATTTCACTCAAGGCAAAACCGACAAGCCGCTGTGGATCCCGCTCACCGATCGCCTCAAGGCCCATCTCGACGGACTCGCGCGAACGGATGGTACTGTCGTGACCGATCCCAAAGGTCGACCGGTGAGCTACCGCATCGTTGCGGAGGAAATGCGCACCATCAAAAAGAAGATGAAGCATGAGAAGGCGAGCTACTACAAAACGCACGGGCTCAGGAAAAACGCGACGATCGAGCTTTATTTGGCTGGATGTGATGACGAGATGGTCAAGGCTGTCACCGGGCACTCAGGCGTTGAGATGCTGAAAAAATACGGCGGGCCGATCCGGCAAAGGGAGCTCGCGAAGCGCGCTCAAGAGGCGAGAAATCAAATGGAACGAAGCAAGAGCGAAACGTGAAAGTTTCAACGGTTGTTTCAAAAATGGCAGTGAAGGAGAGGTGGGATGACGCAAGTCATTGATTTTATTGGAGGCGAGTACCGGAATCGAACCGGTGTACACGGATTTGCAATCCGCTGCGTCACCACTCCGCCAACTCGCCTTTTCTAGCAAAATCAATTACTTGCTGTGGTGTGGTGGGCGTTCTACCAGCTTTCTAAGAAGACGTCCAGTGGTTTGAGCGGAAATCTGACGACCGGAGTCATATCAAGCTTTGGCCAGGTATCTATAGACTCGCAGTACTGTTTCGGTCTTAACGACGTTGCCGCAACCGAATGGATGTGGCACAAGCCGCAGAAAGATGGAACATGAACGAGCGATGACATGACAGATTTCGCATCCCGCCGCCTTACAATGGTTGATACTCAAGTCCGACCTTCAGATGTGACCAAGTTTCCCATCATAGACGCAATGCTGTCAGTTGAGCGCGAAAACTTCGTTCCCGACGCACAGCGCGAGGCCGCTTATGTTGAGGATTTGATCGATCTGGGTAACGGGCGCTGTATTCTAGAACCACGGACCTTCGCCAAGATTTTGGACATACTGAATATTTCCAACGACGAGGTTGTCTTGGATATTGCCCCCGCACTTGGCTATTCAACGGCGGTGGCAGCTCGAATGGCTCAGTTGGTGGTTGGCGTCGAAGATGACGAAGAACTTGCGGTAGATGCGCAGACAATTCTAATGAATGCAGATGTTGACAATGCAATTGTGCACACTGGTCCGTTGGAACTGGGCGCTGCGGAGCATGGTCCCTATGACGTCATTATGATCCAAGGCGGTGTCGAGCGGGTTCCCGAAGCAATTCTGGATCAACTAAAGGATCAAGGACGTATCGCCTGCATATTCATGGAAGGAGACTTGGGAACCGTAAAAATCGGACACAAGTCGGCCGGGCACGTTACTTGGCGATATGCATTCAACGCATCGGCCCCAGTTTTAAGTGCTTTTTCCAAAATGTTTGCATTTTCGCTATAGTCGTTCAGCAAAATTTTTTGTTGCCTTGATTACTTGAAAACAAAGACGCAAATTGTTCCAGTCGCTGCCTAAATTTGGTTTGAGAGGAATTTGACATGCGTGGGACGGCAAGTAAAAAGCTGATCAAAGCAATTGCTTTGACAGCAAGCATTGCTATGGTGGCCCTTCACGGGCGGCCTGCCTGGGCTGATAATCTAACGGACGCATTCATTGGCGCGTACAACACAAGTGGTTTGTTAGAACAGAACAGGGCTTTGTTGCGTGCAGCGGATGAAGATGTCGCAATTGCGCTTTCTGCTCTGCGGCCGATCATCGACTGGACGGCACGTGTTCGTCAGGATTTTTCGCGCGCTCGCACCGGTGGTGTTTTGACCACGGATGAACCGTCGACCTTTTTCACCGGGTTGACGCTCAGCCAATTGATATACGACGGCGGAGCATCTGTTCTGGGAAAGCAATCCGCGCAGGAAAGGGTACTTTCAACACGGCAGTCCCTTATCGATATCGAACAACAGGTCCTTTTTCGTGCAGCAAGGGCCTATTTGGGCGTGCTTTTACAGGAAGAAACGGTCGGCATCCGTCAAAACAACGTTGACCTGTCGGCTGAGGAACTTCGGGCCTCGCAAGACCGTTTTGAAGTAGGTGAAGTTACACGGACAGACGTTGCCTTGTCGGAGGCCCAGCTTGCCAGCTCTCGTGCGGACCTGGCAGGGGCACGCGGCGATTTAAGCACCGCTCAGGCGGAATATGTTAATGTTGTCGGAAAGTTACCCGGACGCACGACAGGACAGCCCGGCTTGCCAAACCTTCCAAGTTCGGAATCCGAGGCGCAGTCTCTGGCTCAGCGTAATCATCCGGCTATCTTGTCTGCCCAGCACCAGGTACGAGCATTAGACCTATTTGTTCAGCAACAAAGGTCGAATTTAGGACCCAACGTCAGATTGAACGCGGACGCTGGAATTACTGAAAGCTACGACGACGACGACTATAGGAATGACGCAAGAGTTTCTTTGGATCTAACGCAACCAATCTATGCGGGCGGGCGGTTGGCTGCGTCAGTCCGGCGGGCAATGGCGGAGCGGGACTCTTCGCGAGCGAACTTGCTGATTGTGCAAAAGGACATTACCCAAGGTGTCACGGATGCTTATGTTCGCTTTCAGACAGCAACTGCCAGCCTGACGGCTTCGACAGAACGAGTTCGTGCTTCGCAAGTCGCGTTCGATGGAATTCGCGAAGAGGCAACTCTCGGCGCTCGGACAACGTTGGACGTCCTGGCGGCGCAGCAGGACCTTTTGGACGCGCAATTGGCCGAAGTAGTTTCACGTACCGAGCGGTCGCTGGCAGCTTACCAGTTGCTTCAGGCGCAGGGTTTGCTTACCGCAGAGCGTCTTGGCCTCGCGGTGCAGATTTATGACCCTACACTGTATTACAACCTAGTCAAAAGGGCGCCTGCGCAGGTCAGCAAGCAAAGTCGTGACCTTGACCGCGTTCTCAAGGCATTGCGACGCGAATAAGAGATAATACAATCGGTTGTGAGTGCGGTCCGGATTGGGTACTATTGTTCTCAAAGGTTAGAGTGATTGAGAACTATGTCTGACAGTGTAACGAATGCGGATGTTGAAGATGTTCTGTCCTCGGTTAAGCGATTGGTCAGTGAAGAAGTACGCGAAGAATCGGAGTTCATTTTTATTCCGACGGCCGCGCGCAAACCGGGCAGGTTGGTTCTGACCGAAGCGCTTCGTGTCGGCGAGGAAGAAAAATCCGCGCCACTGAAGCTGGTCACAGAATCTGAGGGTGTCGAAGAGGCAAAGAAAGCTGAGGCTGAGACAGCAGGCATCGCTGCGCCAATGCGCTTACACCTCAGTGATATTGTTCGACCACATGCTGAAACGAGCGAACCTGACATTCAAGACGAAGAGTTCGACGACGGGCCAATGCCCATCGTCCCTTTAAGGCTTGGTGAAAGGCGGGATCTCGCGGGCAGCCTTAGCGCGAAGATCGAGGCGCTAGAGGCCGCGATAGCCAGAACTGAGGATCAGTGGGAACCGGATGGCGAAAGTGATGACGCTTATTCCGGAACGCCGAACCAAGCTGTTGAATGGCCGCAGGATCCTGCCGATCAATCGGCAGAGGAGGAAACGGAAACGCCTTTGATTTTCAGCCATCGTGCCGATGCTCCTGCGTCGGTGGAAGAGGGTTCGAAGGCGTTGGACGAAGACGTGCTTAGCGAATTGGTGGCTCAGATCGTTCGTCAGGAACTACAGGGTAAGTTGGGCGAAGGCATCACGCGCAACATACGCAAAATGGTACGACGAGAGATTAACAAGGTTATCGCTTCGCAGGAAACGAGTTAGCATCTAAGCGCGTTTTGGATTTTCTGCCATAGAAAGCAGCAAATCTAAGTCCATGTGTCTTTCCAGATGCTCAGCAAGTTCGTCCAAAATATTCTCTACGCCGTCTTCATAGGCCAGGTCAGATTTTGCGCCCAAATTTTTGAGAAAGCTGGAGCGAAAGGCATCTGACGCAAAAATTCCGTGTAAATAGCTTCCGCGAACTCGTCCATTAGGGCTGGCCGCACCTTCGGGGCGACCGTCAATCTCCAACCATGCGCGGGTGCAATCGGGTCCTTCGGTCCGACCCATGTGAATTTCATATCCGCTGACACTTTCCTTGCCTGGCATAGCGATCGCGTTGCGTAAGCTCACCTTCTTTTGCCCGGACATTGTGGTGGTTACATCAAGCATGCCCAATCCGGGTACATTCCCGGGTCTTCCGTCTACTCCGTCTGGGTCTGATATTGATTTACCAAGCATTTGGTAGCCACCGCACAGACCTAATACATGCCCCCCACGCCGCACATGCGCATAAAGATCCACATCCCAACCCTGAGCGCGAAAGAAAGCAAGATCCCCGATTGTTGACTTGCTTCCGGGCAGCAACACCAAATCAGCGTCCCCGGGCAAGGCTCGGCCGGCGGGCACAATTTCAACTGAAACTTCGGGTTCTGCAGACAGGGGGTCGAGATCGTCAAAATTGGCCATTCGCTCCAGCTGTGGCACCACTACCTTCAGCGCGCCTACGGGGTGAGAACGGATATCCATCATATCCTCTGCCGGTAGCCTCCATGCCTGATCAAACCATGGCACAACACCCAGACATGGCCATCCCGTGCGAGCCGCAATTACATCTCGTCCTTCATCAAACAAAGATACATCGCCCTTGAATCGGTTTATGGAAAAGCCGCGGATCATTGCGAGGTCATCAGAATCCAGAACGGCCTGCGTTCCAACTATTTGCGCGATGACGCCGCCACGGTGGATATCGCCGACCAAAATGACCGGAACACCAGCTGCACAGGCAAAGCCCATGTTGGCTATGTCTCCCTTGCGTAGGTTGGTTTCAGCCGGGCTACCAGCCCCTTCGATCAGAACTAGATCAGCATCTGCGCATAATCTGTCAAAACTCTCCAGCGCCGCACCAAGCAGTTTGGATTTGTCTTTTCGGTAGTCTGCGGCTCTCATCGTTCCGGCGCGTTGACCGTGCACGATGATTTGTGCTCCAGTATCTGTTTCCGGCTTTAACAGAATTGGGTTCATATCGGTGTGCGTTTTTCGTTTCGCTGCGCGGGCCTGCAATGCTTGAGCCCGTCCAATCTCGCCGCCGTTTTCGGCAACCGCAGCATTGTTTGACATGTTCTGAGGCTTAAATGGCGCCACCTTCAATCCGCGACGGGTGAAGGCGCGTGCCAGACCGGCCACAAGAACCGATTTCCCGACATTGCTGCCGGTGCCCTGTATCATAATGGACCGAGCCATAAGTTGCCTCCAGCATTTACGCGCAGATGACCTGATTTATGGACAAAGGAAAAGCCAAAGTTGAACAAGTCCGCCCATGTTTTGACAGGCGCCACAGCTTTTATCGACCTGCTTTGGATAGTTTCCTTTGGCCGGTGATAAAAGGGTCGCGGTTTAAAATCTGTTTCGTAAATTGTTTGGCCGGGGTTTCGATTTACCCTTCTAGCATCCGGTGATCGCCAATTCACTGTCACTCAAAGGGACTGGCCCTTCTGCCATGGGTCGGTTAACGCCAGCATAGGCGGATTCGACAAATCCGGCTTTATTTGCCGCACGCTGTTCCAAAGAAAAACGCGCCCCAGTTTAAAGAGCGCGTTTTTTCCATCAAATTAAGTGCGATCAGGCAGCTTCGGCCTGATGCGCTGCATTACGGCGTTCGCTTTCTTCGCGTGACAACGCGACAGAGGTCCTGACGCCACGACCGACAAACTCCATCAGGCCGCTGACGACGCGTTCGTTTGGGTCGATCCCGGCGCACGACAGTACCTCGCGTCCATCGCGCGAGCGGGCCCATCGGGCAATCTGTTCAGGGCCATTACCGTATTTCTTGTCGTCGGCTATGGCATCATCCAGTGCGGCCAGTACGACGGCCGCGAATAGTTTCCGAGCACGGTTGCCTTGCTCATTGTTAAAGGCTGTGCCGTCAA
Organism: Ruegeria sp. YKSD179; assembly: GCF_059612885.1. Classification (NCBI taxonomy): domain Bacteria; kingdom Pseudomonadati; phylum Pseudomonadota; class Alphaproteobacteria; order Rhodobacterales; family Roseobacteraceae; genus Ruegeria; species Ruegeria sp. YKSD179. The sequence goes on from NZ_JBXWRL010000007.1 coordinate 13,517, forward strand.
CGAAATCTCTCATCTCGTTTTCCCTATTTTTCTTGCTCTTGCATTTTTCGGCGTGACGGTCCTTATGACCTATTTGTTGCGATTCGGATACACCTAAAATGCATAGTTGCGTTGCGTAATTTGCATGGCTCTCTGCAGGTGCAGCACTAGGTTTCGTTGTCTTGCCAGGGGTGTTCCCGCCAGATATAGGGACGACAACTGGCGCATCAACCATTTGTGAAGGATTTATGTCATGCCCAAGATAAATGGGAACGAAATTCGCCCGGGCAATGTGCTTGAGCACAATGACGGACTTTGGGCAGCAGTCAAAGTAGATCACGTAAAGCCCGGTAAAGGCGGCGCTTTTGCTCAGGTCGAATTGCGTAACCTGCGAAATGGTTCGAAACTGAATGAACGCTTCCGTTCGGCAGACAAAGTCGAGCGCGTGCGCCTTGAACAGAAAGATCAGCAATTTCTTTATGAAACCGACGGAATGCTGGTGTTCATGGACACCGAATCTTACGAACAGATCGAACTGCCTGCTGACCTGCTGGGTGAACGCCGACCATTTCTGCAGGACGGCATGACCATAGTTGTGGAATTCTACGAAAGCGAGGCGCTCAATGCGACGCTACCGCAAAAAGTCACTTGCAAAATCGTTGAGACTGAACCCGTAGTCAAAGGACAAACCGCAGCAAATTCGTTTAAGCCAGCGGTTTTGGACAATGGCGTCAAAGTTATGGTCCCACCATTTATCGGTCAGGACGAGATGATCGTGGTTAACACCGAAACCATGGAGTATTCGGAACGCGCCTGACTTATACATCCAGTTGGCAACAAGGACCGCTTTGGCGGTCCTTTGCGTTTTTAGGGACGCCGTATTCTGCGGTACTGCTCGGGATGGTCGCCAAATAGCTCCAACAAAAGATCGTATTTTATCCGGTTGGCGCTGACCTGACGGTAAAACGCAATAAGGAACGAAGTCGGGCCCTGAATACGACCAAGACCGCTGGTCGCCGCCACAACTGTTCCGACATCAGTTTTTCCGTTCAGAACCAGCCAACCGCCTAACATTAGGACGCCGACTGTCCCAGCGCCATTGATAACGCTAAGCAAAAATTTGGCGGACAGTTTCCATATGAACATCTTGCGACGCGTTTCAAAAATCTCATCAAACTGTACGTCGATTTCTTTCGCCAATTCATTAATGTCGCCAATTGTCAGTTTGTCCGTGGCGCTGCGTAAGATGTGGACCCTTTCGGCGACAAAAGTGTTAACTTTGCGTTGGGAGACGAGAACTATGATGATCTGAGGAATGATCATAGAAAATGCAATTAGCCCCAGACCGGGTTGGGTGGACGAAATATAGCCAATCACACTGATCAGGGTTCCGATCTGCACGACCGGATCGGAAAATGCGCCACCGGCAAATTTTCCAAGTTCCTCTGCTTCGGCGGATATGGCGGTGGTCATTGTGCCTTTGCGGACATCCTCACCCGTTTCGTTTACGTCGATGGCACGAACCAGAAGGCGTTGACGGATCAGACGAATTAGATCCTCACCCAGTGTTCCGGCGCGAAATCCGAGTATCCACTTTAAAACCAGGCTCAATAGAATGACCCCCATCATACCGGTTCCCAGCATAATGAGGTGGTCAGTTTTGATTTCTTCGCTTGTCAGGTGGTTGATGATGTCGCGCTGAAACTCCAGTGGAACTGCAGCCAACGCTGCGATCGCAAGAGAGAGTAGAATTAGGATGATCTGCCGTCCGGCGCTGGCGCGCCAGATCGCGGCGTAAAGGCGAAACATGCGAATATCCTGACCAGTTATTTGTATCCAGTGATACCGTGCATATCGCCAGGGTCAAACGAACTTGACTTGAGTTTACAGAACAGCTTGTCGGCTTGGAGGCAATTAAGGTTATTCAACTAGTCGAATTTTGGCGTCACCTGCGCGCATGTCGTTGCCTGCTCGGTCGAGGCGAAGAAAAGCTATTGCCCGATCTCCCGACTGCGTAAAAAGTGTTCCTGCTGATTTTCCGCCCGAAGTGATTTCAGTGCCAACCGGTGCCGCGCCGTCAATGGCGACTTGCCGCAGGCCCTTGCGCAATGCGGTTTTGTGCTTCATGCGGGCAGTTACTTCCTGCCCAACATAACAGCCCTTTTTGAAATCCAGACCGTTTAACGCCTCGAACCCGGACTCCAGGATATAGCTGTCAGGCGTCAATTCGATTCCCGGTTCCGGAATGCAGTGGCGAACGCGAATTTCATCCCAATCGGTTCCATCCTCGCTGGGTGCCGCACTGGTATAGGCGCGCCAGCCCAAATCCGGATGCCGAGGGTCGGGCAGGGCGCCTGCTGGCGTTTCCCCCGTTCCACGTTGCAAATTTAAGTTAGCGTCTTCTATCGATACATCCGCCCGCAATTTATACATATTTAGGCGTTTGATTAACCCATCCGCCAAACCGCCAGATACGTCCAGCAAGACGTCCGATCCATGCCGCATAAGAAAGAAATCGGCCAAATACTTGCCTTGGGGAGTCAGCAATGCTGCATAGACCAAACCGTCATCCAACCGGTTTACGTCATTAGTGACGATGCCTTGCAAAAAACTATCTGTATCTGACCCGGTTAGGCGCAATATGCGGCGGTTGTGCATTGAGTATCCTCGTCTTTCGTCTTGGCACCGTGATATAGGTGATCGCATCGCCGTGACCAGAGGGTTTCGTGAATGACCGCTCCGATCAGCATCGTGATCCCGACCTTAAACGCAGGCGCCGAACTACCTGCGACCCTGCAGGCTTTGTTCGAAGGGGTGCAAGCCGGTCTTATACACGAACTGATAATCAGTGACGGTGGGTCCACCGATTCTACTATTGAGTTGGCCGATCAAGCCGGAGCGGTCATTGTTGCCGGTGCCGCTTCTCGCGGGGGACAATTGCGTAGGGGGTGTGATCCCGCCAAGGGAGAATGGCTGCTGATACTACATGCCGATACGAGATTGCAGGAAGGCTGGAGCGAGGTCGTAGCTGATCATCTACCTTTAGGGCATCCGGCTACATTTCGTTTGCGATTTCGTGCCACTGGTTTCGGCCCAGATTGGGTAGCTGGGTGGGCGAACCTGCGCAGTCGGCTGTTTGCTTTGCCCTATGGGGATCAGGGACTGTTAGTTCGTAGGCAAGATTATTGCGCAGCTGGAGGTTTCCCAGATCAACCATTGATGGAAGATGTAGCCCTTGTTAGGGCGCTTCCGAGCGTAACCGTGCTGGATGCAGACGCAGTCACGAATGCGGAACGCTATATTCATCATGGTTGGCTGCGGCGGGGCGCTCGGAATCTTTGGGTTCTTGCCCAGTACTTTCTTGGGGCTGACACTGAGCAATTGGCCCAGAAGTATCGCCGCTGAGAGATGCGCGCAGCTCTACAACTGATTTACCCAATCGGAACGGAGCGGCAAAGCTGACCAAGCACAAAGCAATAATTTGCAAAACCAAAATATGCGCGTTCTCTTGTAAGAATTCCCATTCATCTTTCAGTTTGCTTACCTGTTCGATCAGATCATCATAGCTTTGCGCCAAAATCATGTAATCTCCGGCTATGGCGGGTACTTTGCGCCGTAAACTTTCGATAGCGGATTGGGTTGCATCATCTAACGATGTGAACACAAGAAACTGTTCAATATCGAATGCATCTGCCTTAGCAGCCATGCCGCGGGCCCCATCCATTTCGTCTTTAGAGCCGCGCCCGAACAGCAGATGAAGCCCTTGGAGCGGTGCGACTTCGTTTGTAACTGCGATAAATAGCGGGAGGTCGGCGTTGCTGGCCGTTGATGCAGACAAGAATTCGACCTTGTCGCACAAGACGGCAGTGTCCGGATCATAGGCCGGATCGCAAAATCGCAGGCGAAACCGGGCTGCATCGCGGTCAAACGCCAAAGTCGCGGCGTAGGCAACATCGATTTGGCGGTCCAGTCGTGAGCTATCAGAGGTATACAGACCAGCCAGTACTGCAACCAACGCTCCGATTCCTCCTAACACGACCCAAACCAGATCGGCGAGTTTCCAAGCGCGATGTCCGGCGGGTTTGCGGAACAAAAAGGCAGTACCGATCAAACCGGCGAGAAAAAAGAGGATCAGCAAGGAGAGTTGGTTTTCCGCAACAAAGGTCATGGGACCGAGTGTACGTCTTGAGTGAAGGCTGGCAACAGTCCTCACGCGCAGTTGTATTCGCTAAACCCGGCCAGCGATCATGAGCTGGCACTTTGACCAAATTTGCGGAATAGTTTTGTTCGATCAAAAGCCTTTTCCAGTGCGTCTGTTCGTTCCTTTACGCTGTCCCAAAGTCGTTCTTGAACCTCTGCAATCACGCATTCCAATAAAACCAACAGTGCAGCCATTGAGTCCCATGCAGATGGAACGGCGATACGCGCTGCAAATGTGTGCTTCGCCAGCCGATGGATAGGTGAACGCCACTGATCTGTAAGCAGTACAACTTCCGCCTCACGCTCGTGGCACAGTTGCCCGATTAGCAACGTGGTATTTTCGTAACGGCGAACATCCAAAGCCACTAAAATATCACCCTTGCGCACCTCTAACAGATCATGTGTCCAAGACGCGGCATCAGCCAGCAGTTTAACATCTGGCCGTATCATTTGCAGGTGCAGGTACAGATATCTCGCTAGAGTTCCGGTGATCCGGCCGCCAGTTATGAACACGCGTCGATCGGGGTCGCACAACATTCGGCAGAAGCTGTCGAACTCCTCTGGGTCGATCTCGTCGATTGAACGCTTTTGGTTTTCGAGTGCCTGACGCGAATAACGGTTGAGGATGTGTTCTTCCGGAAGGTCGTTCTGCCAGACGTCGCGCTTGGCTTCTGGCCCAGAAATCATCTCTTTGACTTCGCCACGCACGGCGGCTTGGAACTGCGGGTAGCCCTCAAATCCTGTCTTTTGCAACATGCGTGCAACGGTGGTTGTCGAAACCGAGGCGATACTGGCCAGCTCAGTTATGCTGCCAAGACCCGCCATAGGATAATCATCGAGCAACACGTTTACCAATTGACGTTCCGACGGGGTCATATCCTCCCGGTGTGCAAGGAGCTTTTCTGTCACTCGCATGGATCACTCCCTAGTTTGCAAAGGCCGGTTTGTCCATTTTTTGACATGAGAGGCAAGCCTGAATAAATTTGTACAGGAAAAATATTGACAGGTGAACATCCAATGTAGAGATTTTTCCGCATGAGCCAGATGGAATCGCATCAAGGTAAGTCAGGGTATGGCCCGGTCGTGCACAAAGTGTCCGCTCAGGGTGCGCCTTCGATTGTGGTGGTGTGTGAGCATGCGTCTAATCGGGTACCTGGGTTTCTGGATAATATGGGGCTGAGTCGTGACGCGTTGCGCACCCACATTGCCTGGGACCCCGGAGCGTTATCAGTAGCACGCGGCATCGCAGGTAGCATGTGTGCTTCACTAGTTTTCGGCGGGGTATCGAGGCTGGTTTATGACTGTAACCGCCCGCCTGATGCCGATGACGCGATGCCGTCTCAGAGCGAGGATATCACAATACCGGCGAACGCGCGTATGACCCAAAAGGAAAAGTCGAATAGAGTTACCGAGGTCTACCACCCTTTTTTTTCTGTTCTTTCTAACGAAATCGCAAAAAACCGCGAAACCTTGGAGTTGATGGTTACAATACACAGCTTCACCCCTGTCTTTCGCGGCAAGACACGCACGGTCGAGTTGGGTCTCTTGCACGGAAAGGACGCGCGGTTTGCTGAGGCAATGTTAGCGAACCGTCCCGTACCACAGCCTTACACCATCCGGTTGAACGAACCGTATTCTGCGGTCGACGGCGTTGCGCACACTTTGGATGTACATGCGGTTCAAAACGATCTGCTGAATGTAATGATAGAAATCCGAAACGACTTAATTGAAACGCCCCAACAACAAAAGACTATGGTTGACTGGTTAACGCCGTGGATTGGGCAAACGCTCGCTGGTTTGAACGAAAGGCGCTCAGCGTGATCGGATTTATGGCCAGATATGTCCGGATCGTGGACGCGGTAAATTACCGGGTTGGCCGCGTTATGATGTGGGGTCTTTTTGTGATGATGGGGATCTTGTTGTGGTCCTCAGTATCAAAGACTTTTTTTACACCATCTCTTTGGACGCTGGAAATGGCGCAGTTTGCTATGGTCACCTATTACATTGTAGGTGGGCCATATTCGATCCAATTAGGGTCCAATGTGCGAATGGACCTTTTTTACCACAATTGGAGCCCGCACAAAAAAGCGTGGTTTGATGCGTTCACTGTGCTGCTTTTGATTCTGTATTTGGGCGTATTGTTTTACGGAGGCATGGGTTCCACCGCTTACAGCCTAGGGTATTGGGGCGATGCGCCGTTTTCATATTTCACGGGGCTTTTGACTGGCAATGAGGAAATTGGACGCCTGGAACGCTCGTCCACGGCGTGGCGCCCATACATCTGGCCAGTCAAAGTCATCATGGTCTTCGGCTTTTTTCTGATGCTGCTTCAAGCGGTTTCCGAATTCTTCAAAGACATTGCCCGAATAAACGGGCAGGAAATCGGGGTCAGGCGGGCATGAGCCAGGAATACATCGCCATTTTCATGTTCGCGCTAATGATGCTGATGCTCTTTACGGGTCAACGCGTCTTTGGCGCAATCGGGGCTGTGGCGACAATTGCGGCGTTGGCGCTGTGGGGCACTGGCGGGCAGGACATAACGTTTTCTGCAGCGATGAAGCTGATGAAATGGTACCCGCTGCTGACATTGCCGATGTTCATTTTTATGGGCTACGTGCTTAGCGAGAGCCGTTTGGCCGACGATCTTTATCGCATGTTCCATGTCTGGATGGGGCCAGTGAATGGCGGTCTGGCCATAGGCACAATTGGCCTGATGGTATTGGTCTCGGCGATGAATGGTCTCAGTGTGGCAGGAATGGCCATTGGCGCGACGATAGCTTTGCCCGAACTTTTGCGGCGAGGTTATGACAAGACAATGGTGACGGGAGTCATTCAGGCCGGTTCAAGCTTGGGGATACTTGTTCCGCCATCGGTGGTGTTGGTTTTGTACGCGATGATTGCGCGCCAGCCCGTTGGTCAGCTTTGGTTGGCTGGCATCGTACCGGGGTTGATGATGGCGGGCATGTTCATTCTTTACATTTGGATTCGCTGTCGAATTCAACCGCATCTTGGTCCTGCAATGGAGGACGTGCACGAAGTAACGCAAACCGAAAAAATACGGCTGCTTGGGGCAGGGGCGCTGCCGCTAATCATTTTTGCCGCGATGATGGTGCCTTTCGTGAACGGGTGGACCTCGCTTGTAGAAAGCTCGGCCATCGGTGCGCTGACTGCTCTTGTTATTTCTGTCCTAAAGCGTCGAATGACGTGGAAGATTTTCGAGACATGTACCAAGCAGACATTGGCGATTTCCTGCATGTTCATGTGGATCATTTTGGCCGCGCTTGGGTTTGGTGCTGTGTTTGATGGTCTGGGTGCTGTGAAAGCCATCGACAATCTTTTTACAGAGCAGCTCGGTCTTTCTCCCTGGATGATCCTGATCCTGATGCAGCTAAGCTTTATTGTAATGGGGACATTTCTGGATGATACGGCGATGTTGGTTATCGTGGCGCCATTGTATGTGCCGTTGGTCGGAGCACTGGGCTTTGATTTGATTTGGTACGGTGTTCTGTACACGATCACCACGCAGATTGCCTATATGACGCCGCCATTCGGTTACAACCTGTTCCTGATGCGTGCGATGGCCCCACCTGAAATCGGGCTCAATGACATTTATCGGTCGATCATACCGTTTGTGGGCGTGATGGTTTTGGCCTTGATCATAATAATGGTTTTTCCGAAGATCGCTCTTTGGCTGCCCGGATACATTTATGGAAACTAACAAGAATGCCCGGCGAACGGGTGCGGGAACTTTAACGGAGAGGAAATTGACATGACGACAAGACGTAAGTTTCTGAAAACAGCTGGGGTTGGTGTGGCTGCTGCCCCCTTGGCAGCGCCAGCATTGGCGCAGAGCACGATAACATGGCGGATGCAGACCTATGCCGGACCTGCACTGGCGGCGCATGTGATCGATCCTGCAATCGAAATGTTCAACAAGATCGCCGGTGACAGGATGCAGATCGAACTGTTCTATGCCGACCAACTGGTTCCTACGGGTGAACTGTTCCGTGCCATGCAGAAAGGCACGATCGACGCGGTGCAATCTGATGATGACTCGATGGCTTCGCCGACAGAGGTTACGGTTTTCGGGGGATACTTCCCATTTGCTTCGCGCTATTCTCTGGACGTTCCGGTGTTATTTAATCAATGGGGCCTGAACGAGATCTGGGACGAAGAATACTCCAAAGTCGGCGTGAAACACATCAGTGCTGGCGCTTGGGACCCGTGCCACTTTGCAACAAAGGACCCAATCAACTCGTTGGAGGATATGAAGGGCAAACGTGTCTTTACATTCCCAACAGCTGGCCGTTTCCTCAGCCAGTTCGGTGTGGTTCCAGTAACTCTGCCGTGGGAAGACATTGAGGTTGCTGTTCAGACGGGCGAGTTGGATGGTATCGCGTGGTCGGGCATCACCGAAGACTACACCGTCGGTTGGGCAGATGTGACCAACTATTTCCTGACCAACAACATCTCGGGTGCTTGGGCGGGTCATTTCTTTGCCAACATGGACCGTTGGAATGAATTGCCCGAAGATCTGCAGACCCTGTTCAAAGTGTGCTGCGATCAATCGCATTATTATCGCCAATGGTGGTATTGGGGCGGTGAGGCCAACCTACGTGTGAACGGAACCAAGATGCAGCTCACCACCATTCCAGACGAAGAATGGGCAACTGTTGAAGAAGCCGCTGTGAAGTTCTGGGATGAGATAGCCGCTGAATCTGAGACTAAAGCCAAAGTCGTCGATATCTTCAAACGCTATAACGCCGAAATGCTCAAGGCGGGTCGGCCATATCGCTACGGCTGAGACGAAACGGGGCAGGCGAGGGCGCCTGCCCTGAAACTCTGGGAATGAGGCTTAAATGACGCTGGACGATCTCAAGACGCAGGTGGCAGCTGGTGAAACTGATACAGTGCTGGTCTGCATGGTCGATATGCAGGGGCGCTTGATGGGCAAGCGGTTCCACGCTGGCCACTTTGTAGCTGGGGCTTGGGAAGAAACCCATTGCTGCAATTACTTGCTAGCCACGGATATCGAGATGGGTACACCGGACGGATATGCCTCGACCAGTTGGGAAAGGGGGTACGGCGACTACGTAATGAAGCCCGACCTTGGCACTCTGCGCCCGGTTCCGTGGTTGGATGGCACAGCGATGGTAATGTGTGATGTGTTGGATCACCACACCCACGAAGAAGTTCCGCACGCGCCCAGGTCAATCCTGAAAAAGCAGGTTAATCGACTGAAAAATATGGGTTTTGAGGCCATGTGTGCTACAGAGCTGGAGTTTTTTCTTTTCGAAAAAAGCTTTGACCAGATCCGAAAGGAAGGCTTTCGCGATCTGGAACCTATTTCGGGTTATAACGAGGACTATCACATACTTCAGACCACCAAAGAAGAACATGTGATGCGCCCGATCCGCAATCATCTATGGAATGCGGGTATACCGGTAGAAAACTCTAAGGGTGAGGCCGAGACAGGACAGGAAGAGCTGAACATCAAATATGCGCCAGCGATGGCTACAGCTGAATACCACTCAATCGCCAAGAACGCGGTAAAGGAAATCGCGTGGCAGCACGGCCATGCCGCCACGTTTTTACCGAAATGGCATCACGACAAAGTTGGTAGTTCCTCACACGTGCATCAATCGCTTTGGTTGGATGGGCAGCCAGCGTTTTACGACAAGTCTGACGATCTGGGCATGTCTGCACTAATGAAAAACTACATGGCTGGATTGCTGAAATACGCTGCCGACTACACCTATTTCATGGCGCCCTACGTCAATAGCTACAAGCGCTTTATGAAAGGCACCTTTGCGCCTACAAGAATCATTTGGTCGGTAGACAACCGAACGGCTGGTTTCAGACTTTGCGGGGAAGGAACAAAGGCAGTCCGGGTCGAGTGCCGCATCCCGGGTTCCGACATGAATCCTTATCTTGCGATGGCAGGGATGCTGGCGGCAGGTATCGCCGGCATTGAGGAAAAGCTGGAGTTGCAACCGCCAGCCAAGGGCGACGTTTATCAGGGAGAAACTGGTATGATCCCTGGAAATCTGTGTTCTGCAAGGGATGCGCTCAACGATTCCAAAATGCTGCGGTCAGCGATGGGTGATGAAGTCGTAAACCATTACGTTCGCGCAGCCGAGGTCGAAATCGAAGAGTTCGATCGCGTAGTGACGGATTGGGAGGTGGCCAGGGGGTTCGAACGGGCGTGAGCTCTGATCAGGTATTCGGGCGCATCCTTTAGCCTCGGGCACAGTTTTTGGACATGGTGACGCAGTTGATCTGCATTTTTTTGATAATGGAGAGACCATGGGTCAGGTGTTAAAATGCATTTCGCCGATTGACGGATCGGTTTATGCCGCGCGTAACGTTCTGTCCCGAGATGAGGCGTTCGAGATCGCGTCAAATGCACGTGCTGCACAGCCAGCATGGGCGGCGCGGCCGTTGAGCGAACGGATTGATCTCGTGATGGCTGGCGTTGCCGCCGTCGGCGCGATGAACGAGGAAGTTGTGCTGGAACTGGCGCATATGATGGGCCGTCCTGTCCGTTATGGTGGTGAGTTTGCGGGGTTCAACGAGCGCGCAAGCTATATGGCGGAGATCGCAGACTCTTCTCTTGCTGATATAGAGGTCGGAGAAGACGAATCTTTCAGACGCTATATCAAACGCATTCCGCATGGAGTCGTCTTTGTTGTCGCGCCTTGGAACTACCCCTATATGACGGCCATCAACACAGTTGCTCCGGCACTTATTGCGGGCAATACCGTCATCCTGAAGCACGCAACACAAACCCTTTTGGTGGGCGAGCGTATGGCAAATGCCTTCCAAGCCGCAGGGGTACCCGAGGATGTCTTTCAGAACGTTTTCTTAAACCATGACCTTACCAACGAGCTGATCTCAGGTAACGCGTTTGACTTTGTGAATTTCACGGGGTCCGTTGGCGGAGGCAAATCAATGGAACTGGCAGCTGCGGGAACATTTACAGGCGTCGGAACTGAGCTGGGGGGCAAAGACCCAGGATATGTAATGGACGATGCTGATCTGGATGCAGCAGTCGAAACCTTGATCGATGGGGCAATGTTCAATTCAGGGCAGTGTTGCTGCGGGATCGAAAGAATCTATGTCCATGAAAGCCTCTATGACGATTTCGTTGGCAAGGCGATTGAGGTGGTTAAAGGATACAAATTGGGCAACCCCCTGGACGCGGAAACGACGATTGGTCCGATGGCAAATATCCGATTTGCAGACGAGGTTCGGGCCCAGATTTCTGAAGCAGTCGCGGCAGGCGCAGTCGCGCATATAGACAGAATGCCGGAAGATGACGGCGGTGCATTTGTTACACCGCAAATCCTGACTGACGTGTCCCATGACATGCGTGTAATGCGGGACGAAAGTTTTGGTCCCGTCGTCGGCATAATGAAAGTGTCTTCTGATGAACAAGCGATTGCTTTGATGAATGATAGTGAGTTTGGGCTTACCGCATCGCTTTGGACCCAGGATTTGGATCGGGCAGAGCGCGTGGGAAACGAGATTGAAACTGGGACTGTTTTCATGAACAGGGCTGACTATCTGGACCCCGGTTTATGCTGGACGGGATGTAAAAATACTGGGCGCGGGGGCGGTCTGTCTGTCATTGGATATCATAACTTGACACGTCCCAAATCGTTCCATTTGAAAAAGGTAACGGGCTGAATTCTCTATTTTAGCCCGAAAAATCAATTCTTTAGGACACCGCAAAGCAAAAAAGGAAAACAGAAATGTCTCTTGTTGGAAACTGGTCTTATCCGACCACGATCAAGTTCGGGGCAGGTCGTATCCGGGAGCTGCCAGAGGCTTGTGCAGCGGCGGGTATGAAAAATCCTCTTTTGGTTACCGACAAAGGACTGGCAGACCTTCCTATAACGCAGTCAACGTTGGATATCTTAGAAGACTCTGATCTGGGCCGCGGTTTGTTTGCCGATGTGGACCCGAACCCCAACGAAAAGAACCTCGATGCGGGCGTGGCTGCTTATAATGCAGGCGGTCATGACGGTGTGATCGCATTTGGGGGCGGATCTGGGCTGGATCTGGGCAAAATGGTTGCTTTTATGTCCGGTCAAACACGTCCGGTTTGGGACTTCGAGGACATCGGCGATTGGTGGACCCGCGCTGATGCCGACGCAATCGCACCAATTATCGCGGTACCGACAACCGCTGGAACAGGCTCTGAAGTAGGTCGCGCCAGTGTTATTACCAACTCTCAATCCCATGCCAAGAAGATCATTTTCCACCCCAAGGTCTTACCGACGGTAGTAATTTGCGATCCAGAACTGACGGTAGATATGCCAAACTTTATTACCGCCGGTACTGGGCTGGATGCGTTTGCCCATTGTGTCGAGGCGTTTTCCAGCCCGCACTACCACCCGATGAGTCAGGGGATTGCTTTGGAAGGCATGCGCCTTGTCAAAGATTATTTGCCGCGCGCATATGCTGATGGAACAGACATCGAAGCCCGGGCACAGATGATGAGCGCGGCAGCCATGGGCGCAACAGCGTTTCAGAAGGGTCTCGGCGCGATCCACGCGATGAGCCACCCGATTGGTGCAGTCTTCAACACCCACCATGGCACAACCAATGCAGTGTGCATGCCTTCGGTGCTGGATTTTAACGCAACGGCAATTGCGGATCGCTTCCAAGCCGCCGCAGCTTACCTCGGCATCGGCGGAGGTTTCGACGGATTTCGTAAGTTTGTTCAGGACTTTAACGATAGCCTTGGCATACCTCGCGGACTGTCAGAATTGGGCGTGACCGAGGCGGATATCCCCGAATTAGTGCGGGGGGCCATCATAGATCCGTCTTGTGGCGGCAACCCGATTGAGCTGACCGAGGCCAATCTGACCGCTCTGTTCAAAGCTGCGCTCTAAGGCTCTTGCGGAACATCTCCCTCACCTTTCATACTGCTATGAAACGAGGGAGCATTTTCCATGGCGAAAGAGATTGTTCTGATCCACGGTGCATTTGCCGGACCGTGGTGTATGGCGGATTACGCTGGTTTTTTTCGCGACCGGGGTTGGACTGTCCATACGCCAGCGCTGCGATATCACGGTGGTAATCCAGAGGCCGCGCCTGATCCGGGACTGACTGATACCAGTGTCATGGATTATTCAAATGATATCGCGCAATTCGTGGAAGGGCTTGATAGCAAGCCGGTTATTTTAGGCCATGCTATTGCAGGCGTCGTGGCGCAGCAGGTGGCGTCTCTCGGGTTGGCCAGCGCAATCGTACTGATCAATCCCAACGCGCCGTGGGGCACTTTGCCAGAAACTGACGACGAACGTGCAGTTCCGCGGGCGCTGATGGAGGGTGGGGCGTTTTGGAAACAGCCCATGCGCGTTGAATTCGATCTGATGGCACCCTTTGCTCTCAATAAGATGCCCGAAGCGCAGCAGCATGAGGTCTTCGATCAGTTAGGTGCCGAAAGCGGGCGGGTCATGTTCGAGATGTTTTTTTGGATGTTTGACGACGACCATGCGATGAAGGTTGATATCGAAAAGGTCGATTGCCCGGTCTTGATCGTTTCGGGGACCGAGGATCGCGCAGTGAACCCTAATACCTGTCGTGCACTAGCTAAACTGTACGGAGACCGTGCCACTTTCTTGCCTGTAAAGAACCACGCGCATTTTCTGTTTATGGAGCCCGGCTGGGAAAAACCTGCCGGGCAAATTGTGGATTGGCTTGAAAACAAGGTAAGCTAAAATACTCACCTTTCAGCGGGTTACTTGTTCAACTAGAAAGTGCTCTGAGGTCGCCACGAGAGGGATCCGTCATCGTTGCGATGGCACCGCAACAACCGCTCCTCAATCTTGCTGACGGTAGAGGTCACGGTGTTATCACCCACAAGCAGGATAAATGAATCTGGTGAATAGGCCATACCATCGTAATAGCAAAACCGCGTCTCGGCACCGTCTGGAATGGGTGAAGCGGTGCTCAGCATCTGTTGCGCCGATGCATGCGAGGCCAGCAGGGTCAGGGCCAGCCCAAGGGTCAATGTCTTCATGTCGTCCTCCCGTTCGAAAGTTTGTTGTCGTTCAACTTGGGTCTTGGACGCTCGGAACCTCAAATATCGTTCTTGGTTGACGGTTTGAGGGTAAGTGTGAACGGGATCAACAGGTTAGGCAACGAGAATTTTGCGAACCGCGTGCCGAGACGTCCTGCGCCACCAAGATTTTTTATGATGCATGGCACCATGCACGAACCCGACCCGACTTCGAAGGCGGGCCCCTTCCGTACCCTCGTGGGTAGGGCGCGTGGGTAGTGTTGGCGAAAACGGTCGCATACAGTTCGCAATTTCATAGTTTGACCGGGTTGAATATCAGTCGTAAACCGACGCTCAAGTTCGGTTGGTTGTCTTCAAGGCTTACTCCATTGTTCCAGCCGGCTTACAAGTGAATCAACATCTGCTTTGATTGCACTATTCTTAATTTCCAACGGTCGAATGCAGATTCCGCGTTCACGAACATTTACGTCATTTCCTTCCGGCACCGACCACATGATATCCACAAGCGCGTTCAATAGAACCGTCCCCACTTTGTCTTTATCAGGCTCGTTAACGACAAACCGGAAGGCTCCGGTTATGACGTCTGCAATAGACGTTAAATGAGAATGTCCCATTGCTGTATTGTCGATGTGAACTATGCGTTTTAGTTTCCTTCTTGTTTTTTTTGTTCCGACCATATCCCAAGCTTAAAGGCGTCTTTGAGGTAAGTCTTTTGTTTGTAGTCTTCCGATTTGTCGAATAGCGCTACGCCACCATCAACATTTTGTTCAAACATGAATTGTTCGAATTTATAAAGCAGGGTGTTGACGCCAAATTTAAGTTTTTTTTCATGTGGTTGTCGCTTTGCGATAACGTGAGGAACAACGTAGCAGCAAATCTTGCAACCATGTTTCGCGGCGGACGAAAGTATGCCGTTCTTAATTGCAGTGTGTTTACGACCTGAATACCCTTTGGGACTACTACCTGTTGAAAATTTCAAATCATGCTCTGAAGGAAATTCGTTTTCCTCTAATAGTGAAGCAACTTCGTCGGAAAGACTTTGAACATTTCTAAAAGGAAAAAATACACCAGTATAAACTAAGAATTCCTTTGAGCCATCTTGATCAGCCTCGTCGGCTACCATCAAATACAATTAAATCTCCTTAAACATCCAACTCTTCCACAAACCGCGCGTTCTCCTGAATGTATTGGAACCGCAGTTCGGGTTTTTTGCCCATCAGGCGTTCGACAAGGTCTCCGGTCTCACCGGGTTCGTCCTCGTCTATGGTGACCCGGATTAATTTCCGGGATTTGGGGTCCATCGTGGTTTCCTTCAGGTCCTTGGCATCCATCTCACCCAGACCTTTGAAGCGGGATACGTCAATCTTGCCCTTGCCGCCCAGACCTTTTTCCATCCACTCGTCACGCTCGGCCTCGTCCAGGCAATAGACGCGTTTCGCGCCTTGGGTCAGGCGGTATAGGGGTGGGCAGGCAAGGTACAGGTGGCCTGCATCGATCATCGGGCGCATCTGGGTGAAGAAGAACGTCATCAGCAGAGAGGCGATATGCGCCCCGTCCACATCCGCGTCTGTCATGATGATAATCTTGTCATAGCGCAGGTCATCGACATTGAAACGGGTGCCGAGACCCACGCCCAGCGCCTGCGTCAGGTCATTGATCTCGGCATTTGTGCCCAGTTTCGAACTGGCCGCGCCCAGCACGTTCAGAATCTTCCCGCGTAACGGTAGCAGGGCCTGAGTTTTGCGGTCGCGTCCCATTTTGGCCGAGCCGCCAGCCGAGTCGCCTTCGACAATGAACAATTCCGTACCGTCGCGGGTCTGCGAAGAACAATCCACCAGCTTGCCGGGCAGGCGAAGTTTCTTAGTGGCGGATTTGCGGGCGGTTTCCTTTTCCTGACGGCGTCGAAGGCGTTCTTCGGCCCGAAGGATGAGAAAGTCGAGAATCGATCCGGCGGATTTCGTATCGGCAGCCAGCCAGTTGTCGAAATGGTCACGAACCGAGTTTTCAACAAGCCGCTGCGCCTCGACCGTCGCTAGACGGTCTTTGGTCTGGCCCACAAATTCCGGTTCTCGGATGAAACAGCTGACCAAAGCGCAACCACCGGTGATCAAGTCATCGCGCGTGATTTGACCAGCTTTCTTGTTGTTGATCAGTTCACCGTACGCCTTAATACCCTTAAGGATCGCCGCCCAGAAACCCGCTACATGCGTACCGCCTTCGGGTGTTGGGACAGTATTACAATAGGACTGGATGAACCCATCGCGCGAGGGTGTCCAGTTGATTGCCCACTCGACCTTGCCGGGGGCGCCGAACTTTTCCTGAAAATCCACGGTTCCGGCAAACGGCTGATCGGCATAAGTGGACGATCCGTTCATCGTCTCGTTCAAATAGTCCGACAGGCCGCCAGGGAAGTGAAAGCTTGCCTCGGTGGGGGTTTCTCCATCGTCGATAGCTGATTTCCAACGGATTTCCACGCCCGAAAACAGATAGGCTTTGGAACGTATGGATTTGAAAAGACGCGCGGGTTTGAACCTGTGATGCCCAAAGATTTCTTCGTCCGCGTGGAAGGTAACTGTTGTACCGCGCCGGTTTGGGGCGGCCCCAAGTTTTTCGACCGGGCCCAGAGGGACGCCTCGCGAAAATCTCTGCTCGAACAATTGTTTGTCGCGAGCCACCTGAACAACCATCGAGTCGGACAAAGCATTGACCACAGATGCGCCAACCCCGTGCAAACCGCCTGACGTTTGATACGCTTTGCCTGAGAATTTGCCGCCCGCGTGCAAAGTGCAAAGGATTACTTCCAAAGCTGACTTGTCAGGGAACTTTGGATGCGGATCTATCGGTATTCCCCGACCATTGTCGCGAACAGTCAGTGCGTAATCCTCATGCAGCTCTACTTCGATCCTGTTGGCGTGTCCCGCCACGGCTTCGTCCATCGAATTGTCGAGGATTTCAGCGACCATGTGGTGCAGCGCACGTTCATCCGTGCCGCCGATATACATGCCAGGACGTTTGCGTACAGGTTCAAGTCCCTCAAGGACTTCAATCGAAGAGGCGTCATAGGCGGCAGTGGCTTCGGGCGTCAACAGATCGTCTGGCATGGGTGCTGCTCTTACTTATTTGTTTCCCACATTATGGCAGGTGATGTGGTCTGGGGGAAGGGGGGCGCGAGGTGTTGTGGATTTGTAACCGCAAAACATCATTTTCGACCTATGGGTCGTTTCCTGATAGCTTGGAAGGAACACTTCACCTTGATTGCATCGGAGACTTCATATGAGTACGAACGCTTCTGGATTCATTGGTGACATACCTAATCACTACGACAAGGGTCTGGGTCCAAATATTTTTGAGGATTATGCCAATTACCTTGTCGAAGCGTGTTGCAACGAAACAGTACTATCCGCGATCGAACTGGCGGCGGGAACCGGCATCGTCAGCCGAAAGCTGCGAGACAGCTTGTCTAACGAATGCTCCTTGGTTGTTACCGACCTTAATGGACCGATGCTGGACGTAGCAAAAGCGAAGTTTGGCGCGGGAGAAAGCGTAAAATTTTTAGTGGCAAATGCTATGGATTTGCCAGTTGAAAGCGCAAGTTTCGACCTCGTGGTCTGTCAGTTTGGCGTAATGTTCTTTCCAGACAAGGTTGCCTCGTTTCGCGAAGCCCTGAGGGTTGCGAAACCCGGCGGCCGCTATGTTTTCAACGTTTGGAGTCCAATGGAGGAAAACCCCTTCTCTAAAATGGCAAATGATGTAGCGGCGAGCTTTTTCCCCGATGATCCGCCGGGGTTCTACACAGTACCATTTCACTACGGCGATCCGAAAGTGGTATTGGCGGACCTGGCGAATGCAGGATGGCAAGAAGTCGAATATGAGACCATCCGATTGGAAAAGC
Organism: Ruegeria sp. YKSD179; assembly: GCF_059612885.1. Taxonomy (NCBI): domain Bacteria; kingdom Pseudomonadati; phylum Pseudomonadota; class Alphaproteobacteria; order Rhodobacterales; family Roseobacteraceae; genus Ruegeria; species Ruegeria sp. YKSD179. Next base: position 31,621 of record NZ_JBXWRL010000007.1, read on the forward strand.
TCATAAAGGATCCGGAATCTTTTGCCCAGGCCTTGGTGTTTGGCAATCCATTGATCGATGAGATAAAGGAACGGGGTCGCGTTTCACCCGAAGAAGTAGCCAAGAAAATGCTGGCTTCGATACACCGCAGTTTTGGTGCAACGGATATGAAAATGCCACTGTCTGCTACGACATTCGTGTGTCGCAAACATGGGGCCTGATTGCTTTGCCATCCTGCGAACCAGTAGATAACCTATTGTAAAAGCAGAATTTCAGAGATTGTATTGTCGCTGAATCTTCGGGGCGCAGTAGTGTTTTCTCAAAGCAGGCACTGGGAAAGAAAGGACATAGATTGACTTGGATAGAAACCATTCCTTTTGACAGGGCAACAGGCAAACTTAAGAAGCTGTACGACCGTATCACTGGCCCTGACAACAATGTCGATAATATCATGATGGCGCACAGCCTTCGGCCGCACTCGATGGAAGGTCATATGGCTATTTACAAGTCAGTCTTGCATCATTCTGGCAATAGGGTGCCCAAATGGTTTCTTGAGGTTCTCGGTGTTTGGGTGAGTTCGCTCAACTGCTGTTCCTATTGCGTCGAACACCATTTTAACGGGCTTCGACGTCTGCTAGCGGACGACCCTCGCGTTCGCGAAATTCGGATTGCGATTGAGGCCGGTGAGCCCGAGCAGGCACCGATAGACACGGCGCAGGTCAAGGCTATGAAATATGCGCGCAAGTTGACAACAGATCCAGCTGGAATGACCGAGGCAGACGTCGACGCTCTGCGCAAAGTTGGTTGGGATGATGGCGAAATTCTTGAGATCAATCAGGTTTGCGCTTATTTCGCCTATGCCAATCGCACGGTATTGGGTTTGGGATGTTCGACCGAAGGGGACGTGTTGGGGCTGTCCCCGAACAACTCCGATAACCCGGAAGACTGGGGTCACCGCTGAGCATCTCGTTTTGTTGGCTCAAAATTTACTTCAGCCAGTTAAAAATCTCTTTTGCGACCAAATCTGGTTTTTCGTGGTGAAGCCAATGGTCTGTGCCGGGAATTGAGACGCGAGTAAGGTTTGGCGCAAAAGTTTCCAGCCCTTCAGTTGATTCGGGTAGCAGGGCTATGTCATCGTCCCCCCAGAGCAAAAGATGTGGGCAAGGAACTTGCAGGCGGTTAATTGGCAATTCCGGTATATCGGTCTGCGGCTTTCCCGGCTTTGCAACAACAAGAGGCGAAGCACGGTACCAGTTCAACATAGCCTCAAGTCGACCTGGTCGAGCCCATTCATCGCGGTATTTGACCATTCGATCTTGAGTGAGCCAATCCAATCCCATGCCGTGACGAAAGAAATGTTCGAGTTTAGAAAAATTATCCTCTGACAGCGCAGCGGCGGCGTCGGGAGCCCGCAATCGATTGATGTATTGAGATGCTCGAGTTTGCGCCTTGCCAGCTGCTAATGCGCGTTGAAATGGCGCTGGGTGAACCCCATTCGCTACTATTAGGCGATCCACCAGTTGACCCCTGAACATTGCAAGGCCGTAGGCGACTGAAGCCCCCCAATCATGGCCCAGAACATTTACTGGTGATTTGAGGGTCGAAATCAGAGCCGCCATATCCGCGACAAGATGTGAAAGTGTATAGTTTTCTACGCCGTCGGGTGCCCAGCTTTGTCCATATCCGCGTTGATCAGGAGCAATGCAATAAAACCTATCGGCCAGAAACGGGGCAAGATCAGACCAGGCACCGCCGTATTCTGGAAATCCGTGCAGCATGAGTAGCGGAGGATTGTCTTCGCTTCCCCAAGTTCTGACAAAAAATGGCCGTCCGTTCAGATCGACGAATCTGCTGTCCATTGTTGGCCTTCAAATACTGTGTCGCGGTTCCGACGTTATTTCGTGATGTTAGTGTAAATCAACTTGGTGCAATCAAGCGACAGAACAGGTTCTGGAAAAACATGCTGCCTGTGAAACTTCGCAATAACGTAGTCTCAAATTGAAATTTAATCGATCTGCTCTTGTCCCGCGGTTTGGCCGGGAATATGGCTGAGACGATGAACAAGACCATGACATATCCCGGCCATTTCCGAGCCATTGCCATTTTGGGTTTGCCGTTGGTTGGCGGGCACCTAGCCCAATTCGCCATAGGACTTACAGACACTGTTATGTTGGGGTGGTATGGGGTCGAGGCTTTGGCTGCTGTGACCCTGGCTAGCAGCTATTTCTTTGTGCTTTTTTTATTCGGTGCCGGGTTCGGTTTGGCGGTCATGCCAATGGTGGCAACTGCTGCGGCGGAAGAAAATGAAACTAGTATTCGTCGCTCAACCCGCATGGGGCTTTGGCTTTCCCTTATTTACGCAGCACTAACGATGCCATTGCTCTGGTGGTCTCACCCGATTCTTGTAGCCCTGAAGCAAGAGCCACAGGTGGCACAAACCGCTTCGGAATATTTGCGTGTAGCAGGGTGGGGAATAATTCCCGCTCTACTAGTGATGGTTTTGAAATCGTACCTCGCCGCACTCGAGCGTACTCAGATCGTTCTTTGGATAACCGTCGCAGCAGCGTTGGTGAACGCTGTTACTAATTACGCGTTGATTTTTGGTAATTGGGGCGCGCCGGAACTGGGTGTTATGGGTGCTGCAATTGCCTCAGTCGTAACGCAAATTGTTTCCCTGCTTTGCGTGGTAATCTACGCGGTACGCGTATTGCCCGAACACAGCTTGTTTCAAAGGTTTTGGCGTCCTGATTGGGAGATGTTCGCAAGTGTTCTGAAACTGGGTGTACCCATCGGCCTGACGCTTTTGGCCGAAGTTTCATTGTTTGCGACTTCTGCCTTTATGATGGGGTGGATAGGTAAGGTTCCGTTGGCCGCTCACGGCATCGCGCTAAATCTCGCCTCGGCTACGTTCATGATCCATTTGGGGCTTTCTAACGCGGCTACGATCCGAGCCGGCAACGCTTTGGGTCGTCGCGACCGGGCACATCTGGAAAGAGGTGCAATTGCTGTGACGGTAATGTCATTGGCCGTGTCTATCCTGACGATTATCCTATTTTTGACCTGCGCCGAGCCGCTTATTTCCTTGTTCATGGAACCAGATAACCCGCAGCGCACACAGATTTTGGCGATCGGTTCGGGTCTTTTGGCAATGGCTGCTTTATTCCAGTTGGTGGACGGTGCACAGGTGATCGCGTTGGGTCTGTTACGCGGACTACAGGATGCGAAAATCCCTATGATAATGGCAGCGCTCAGTTACTGGGCTGTGGGTATCCCCTCGTCCTATTATTTTGGATTCGTTCAGGGGATGGATGGTATTGGAATATGGCTGGGTCTTGTGCTTGGGCTGGCATGTGCCGCGGTTTTGCTTATGGCACGGTTTTGGCTGCGCTCTGTCCGCACTGTCGCAGCCTCGGCAGGATAGGTTAATCAGTCTTTCGCAACCGATCCGCTTTTTTCCTTACAAGTACTGAGCGAAGGTCGTGCATCGCCATCAACAAGTTGTCTGTTATTTCTTCAAGCTGATCTTCCGTAGCCTTTGATTGCGCCCATTGCGCCGTCAAGTTCAGGTGATCGACAGCCCGATGGATATCGTCGATGTCCCTTCTTTCCAAAAGGTTCTTGCGGCTTGCCACCCATCGCGCGATTTCTGCGTTATCAGCCTCGGACAATATACGTTGCCCGTGTGGTTTGACCTCACCATTTCGAATGTTGATCACAGCAATCTGGTCCATTTCGATCCGACGCTGGCGATTTTCGGTGTCGATCTTGAAAACCACGGCGCCATTTTCACGTACCCGAAAGTAATATTCTGGCAACTCGGTTGACATAATAATACTCCGTCAGGTCAGTGCTGCGCAAAAGCGTTGAATCCGCAAGCAAGCCTCTTTCAGCGCTTCGTCAGAGGTCGCATAGCTAACCCGGAAATTCGGAGACAGGCCAAATGCCGCTCCAAACACGACCGCTACATCTGCTTCTTCCAGCAGGGCTGATGCAAAGGTTTCATCATCGACGATGACCGTCCCCGCTGGCGTGATTTTCCCGATTAATCCCGAAATCGACGGGTAAACGTAAAATGCGCCCTCGGGTGTTGGGCACGAGATACCTTCCACTGCATTCAACATCTCCACGACAAGGTCGCGGCGCCGTTTGAAAGTTTCATTGTTCGGCGCCAAGAAGTCCTGTGTCCCGTTTAGGGCTTCGACTGCTGCCCATTGACTGATCGAGCACGGATTCGACGTAGATTGAGACTGAATTTTTCGCATCGCGGCTATGATTTCAACCGGACCAGCCGCATACCCTATACGCCAGCCAGTCATGGCATAGGCTTTGGACACGCCGTTGCACGTGAGAGTGCGGTCATAAAGACGAGGCTCAACTTCTGCTGGTGTGCAGAATTCGAAGCCATCATAGGCCAGATGCTCGTACATATCGTCGGACATGATCCAAACGTGCGGGTGACGCATCAGCACATCAGTCAACTCTTTCAACTCTGCCCTACTGTATCCGGCTCCGGTGGGGTTTGACGGTGAATTGAAGATGAACCACTTGGTTTTGGGTGTGATTGCTGCTTCAAGTTGATCTGCAGTCAATTTGAAATTGGTCTGAAGAGATGTTTCAGCAATCACAGGAGTTCCGCCCGCCAGAAGAACCATATCGGGATAGCTGACCCAGTAAGGGGCGGGAATTACCACTTCGTCTCCTTCGTTCATGGTGGCCATCAGTGCATTATACAGCGTCTGCTTGCCGCCAGTCCCGACTGAAATTTGTGCAGGTGTGTAATCAAGCCCATGATCTCGCTTCATTTTAGCGCAAGCGGCCTGTTTCAGTTCAGGAATTCCGTCAGGAGCGGTGTATTTCGTTTTTCCCGCTGCAATGGCTGCAACTGCTGCGTCTTTGATGTTCTGAGGAGTATCAAAATCCGGTTCGCCGGCGCTTAGACCAATGACGTCGCGCCCAGCGGCTTTCAACTCGGCTGCCTTTGCTGTCATCGCAATGGTGGGCGATGGTTTTACGCGTGACAATGTCGCAGACAGGAAACTCATGGGCGGCCTCGGTTTGTATGTTCAGCCTGACTGTCATAGGGTGCGCCCGAACAACGATCAAGCCAAAGAAAAATACGAGTTGGAGGCTCTGATGAGCACGGAAAACGACTGGTTCGGACCAGACGCAGCGACCTTTGGGGACAGGCTGGCCGGCGCACGTGAGGCTGCGGGAATGACCCAGTCGGATCTCGCTCGTCGGCTGGGGGTAAAAAAGTCGACTATCGCGGCGTGGGAAAATGACTTGTCCGAACCACGCGCGAATCGCCTTTCAATGATGGCGGGCATGGTCAATGTTTCGATCATGTGGCTATTGACCGGCGAAGGTGAAGGAATGGACGAACCCTTCGATGCCGATGAAGAGCGACCGGAACTGGCAGGCGTCGTAGCTGAACTACGTGCGATCCGCGGCGAGATGCGGGCAAGTGCTGAGCGAGCCGCCCGACTTGAGAAAAAACTTCGGCTGATGTTGGAAGAGACAAAGTGAACGAAACCAGAGAGACGCGGATCAAGCGCATGAAGATGCGTTCGATGCGGCGCGGTATTAAAGAGATGGATTTGATTCTGTCAGCTTACGCTGATCGAAACCTGCAAAATATGGATGCTGTGGGGTTGGCGAACTATGACGCGCTTCTGCAAGAAAATGATCAAGACCTTTATCAATGGGTGACCGGACAAACCTCACCACCTGAACAATTTGTCGATTTGGTCGCAGACATTTCAAAGACATTTCAAAAATAATGCAAAATTGGCTTAACTGAATTTTGGGAATTTCCTCTCATCCTGCCTGAAACAGTACGATTGAATCGGAGGGTTAGATGAGTATGGAAATGCAGGTTTCAGTGCCAGGAACTAAAGGGTTCATGACCAGCTATCTTGAGTCGCTTGCTTTGGTAGAGCGTCTGCACCGTTTGCTTTTGGATGTCATCAAGGATGAATTCGAGCGCGTCGGTGTGTTGGAGATCAACGCTGTTCAGGCCTTATTGCTGTTCAACATCGGTGATCATGAGGTAACAGCAGGGGAGCTGAAAAGCCGTGGATACTATCAGGGCAGCAACGTTAGCTACAACCTGAAAAAACTGGTGGAAATGGGTTATATGCATCATCAACGATGCGAGATTGACCGCAGGTCAGTCCGGGTGCGGCTTACGCCTAGAGGACGTGAAATTCGTGACGTTGTTGCAGAGCTTTTTGCCCGTCATGCAGAAGGTCTGCAAAGTCGCGACGTATTGGGCCCCGGGGTGATAGATGAGATCACTGGATCGTTACGCAGAGTCGAACGATATTGGACCGATCAGATCCGGTATATTTATTGATTTGGCAAGCTGAGCTGTGACAGGCTCAGCCCCTTAAGTTCACGGATCAGTTTGCGGGTCATTGCTGCCTCGTAGTCGTCAAATCCCAGCGCCACCTCAATAAACGCGTTGGGACCCAAAATAACCCATGTTTTGTAGTATGCAGAAAGTTCTCCTACTTGAACGTAGCGTTTATCGCCATTGTTCGGATCATCGGCTCCGACCACCAGTCCGTTTATCGTTATTCCGGCCGTTTGAAGTGCAGATTTGACTTCGCGCGGGTGCGGTCCGAGATTGTGCTTGCCGTCACCGGACAGGTCCAGCGTACGTTTCCAACAGTTACCTTGATCTGCAAGAAGGTTGGCTCCGAAAAGCATTGCCGATCCAACAGCAGTGCCAAGCGGTGCGTTGCTACGTGGCGATGCCTCCAGCGTTTGCGCAATTTTCAAAATGTCATCTGGCGATTGAACAGTGGTCCATTCTATCAAAACGCGTTGGTGTCTTGGTTCGCTCCATTCAAAAACCGCCAATCGAACTGGTGCCTTTGGGTTTGACAGGATCAGTTGCATAACCTCTGGCTGTCGCATCGCGGCGGCTAACCCGTTCAGTTGTAAACGATATTCGGACCCATCTACTGAACCAGAAACGTCCAATCCTAAAACCAAGGCCTGGCGGCATTGGGCGGTCAGAGATCCGGCCAAAAGGCAGAGGAAAAGAACCATTATCCGCATCATTGAACCGTCGTTTTCCGCATCTCGCTTAGCTGAAAACTCTTCAACTCACGCTCTAATTTGCGGCGCATGGCACGTTCGAAATCTTGAAATCCGTCAGCGATTTCAAGAAAGGCTCCGGCGCCGTGCAGGACGTTTTCCCGAAAGAACGGAATAAGATCGATCTCGCCTTCGAAATCTGCAGCATTTATGACCAGCCCATTGACCGTGATGTTGTGAAATGGAAAGTGTCGATATGCGATTTGCGGCGCATAACCATCGTTATTCTTGCCGTCACCAGAAATATCTATGGTTTGATACAAGCACATAGGTGCGCGCTGCATAAGTGTCGCGCCGTACGCCAAGGCATGGCCCATAGCGGTCGGAGAGTCCTGCGCTGAACGTTCTGACGCGCTGATCTTTTGAGCGACGAATAGAAGGTCATCCTGGGAATCCACCAAATGCCAGTCCAACAGCAAAGTTTGGTTGAAACTCCCTGACCATTCGTAGACTGCCAAAGCTACCGGTGATGGATTCGACAAAAAGGCGTCAACAACCTCCGGAGCGATCAGGGCTGCAGCCAAGCCGTGTCTTTGTAATGCGTCTTCCTGGGCATCTACTGACGTCGAAATGTCAATGGCTAGCGCCAGCGCGAGGCGACATTGTTCGGCTTGGACCGGGCCGGCCAAACCGACCAGCCCAATGGTTATCAATCTGGGAATCACCAGTGGCCGACGCTTTCCATGCTCACCCAAGGCTCGGCCGGTGCTAACGAGTCGCCATTCTGTAATAGCTCGACTGAGATATTGTCAGGCGAGCGAACAAAGGCCATACGCCCATCCCGTGGGGGACGGTTGATTACAACGCCATTGTCCTGAAGATGTTGGCAGGTCTCGTAAATATTATCGACGCCATAGGCCAGATGACCAAAGTGGCGGCTGTCGCTTGGCAAGTCGGCGTCACCATCCCAGTTGTAAGTCAGTTCGATCGGCGCATCCTCTTGCCCGGGTGGCGCCAGAAAGATCAATGAAAAACGGCCAGCTTCGCTGTCGTAGCGGCGTGTTTCCTTCAGGCCAAGCAATTGGTAAAAAGCAAGGGATTTCTCTAGGTCCTTCACGCGAACCATAGTGTGAAGATATTTCAGCCCCATCGTGGCTTTCCTTATGTCAATTTAGATTGGTTGCAGCTTAGCGCGCAGCGGGAGCGTGTCGAGAGGGCAAGGGAAATACAATTTAGATGTTACTTCGCGAGCCGCACATATCGCGGTTTCGAAGGCGCTTGTATCGATATATAGTGGTCGGCGACTCATTTCTGGAAAGGACCGTTTCATGCTGCTGTCTTCCGAGCAATTGGCCGAAATCGAAGAACAACGTGCGCAGGTGACACAAACCCGCCGCGTCGTTTCTGAGGGTATGGAAGACCACCTGTACACAGCGCATCAGGTTCTGGATCACGGATTTGTCCGCGTAATCGATTATATGGGTGACGACGCTGCAATCTGTCAGGCTGCTCGGGTGTCATATGGCAAAGGCACAAAGTCGGTGCAGAATGACGAGGGGTTGATCCGCTATCTTATGCGGCATTGGCATTCGACACCGTTTGAAATGTGCGAAGTCAAGTTGCACGTCAAGCTGCCGGTCTTTGTCGCTCGTCAATGGATTCGCCATCGTACTGCTAATGTGAACGAATACTCAGCGCGGTATTCGATACTTGACCGTGAGTTCTATATTCCGGCGCCGGAGCACATTGCCGCGCAGTCTGCGGTTAACAACCAAGGCAGAGGGGAGATGTTAACCGGCGAGGAAGCCGCACGTGTTCTTGAGATACTCAAAGCCGACAGCTCCCGCTGTTATGATAACTATGAAGCTATGATCGGGCAGAACGGGCAGCAGGGTCTTGCGCGCGAACTTGCTCGGATGAACCTGCCTGCGAACATCTACACGCAGTGGTATTGGAAAGTGGATCTGCACAACCTGTTCCATTTTCTTCGCCTTCGCGCAGATCCGCATGCTCAGTACGAGATTCGGATTTATGCTGAAACCATGTGCAAAATAGTGGCGGATTGGGTTCCTTTTGCTTACCGCGCCTTTGAAGACTACCGTCTCGGGGCGGTGAATCTATCCGCACAGATGGTTTCATGTTTGCGCCGGATGCTGTCAGGTGAAGAGGTTACTCGGGAAAACTCTGGAATGACTGCGCGAGAATGGCGAGAGTTCGAAGATGTGATTCGAGAGAGCTGATTTCGCATATCATTTGTCTATACGTTTTGTCATGAACCTGTTACATTAGGTTTATGAGGACATACAAAGTTTTCACGTGCTTACTCCTTGCGATGATGCTTGGGGACCATGCTCAAGCGAAATCACCAATTGCGGACATTATCTGTGAGCCCACTAGCCGTATGCATGACAAGTTGACCCGCCAATTCGGGTCGCACAGGGTTGCAACAGGCGTCCGCAGTCCCGAGCAGGTAATGGAAGTTTGGACGAGCAGGTCAGGTGCTTGGACAATGGTTATCACTTATGCAAATGGCACATCCTGCATCGTGGCAATGGGAGAAGATTGGCTCGCTCATAAAATCGAAGAGCCTGCACGCGGTTGAACCCGGGTAAGACGGTTAACGGCCAAATCGGGGCCGCTAACCTTGCTCAAAAATTCTCCGCCAAAGGCGGAAATGCAGTCATAATGGCTTCAAATCAGCCGCCATTTGGCGTCCGTCGCGTCCGTCCTGCAACTCATACGCGACTTTTTGATTGTCTGCGAGCCCGGTCAAACCGGAGCGTTCAACGGCTGAGATATGAACAAACACGTCTTTGCCGCCTTCATCGGGGGCGATAAACCCATAGCCTTTGGTTGTATTAAACCACTTCACGGTGCCAGTTGGCATTTCCCGTGTCTCCTTCTACCTTCACGTTTTCCCCTAAATTGACGGGGTAGTGGTTGACGCTACCGCAACGCATCACTGTTTCGCCCAAACGAGACGGCCCGAATTGCGTGTTTCGTCTTTTTCAACATTGCACGGTAATGTAAAAAATCAAGAATAACTGGGTTAAGATGATATTATTGCCCAATTTTTAACTACCACGGGAACTTCCAAAAAATGCGCCTATACGGTCTGAAAACTTGCGATACTTGCCGCAAGGCCTTGAAAGTTATTTCAAAAATTGAATTTGTAGACGTTCGCGCTCAAGGCGTTCCGGACGAAGTGATGCAAAAGGCCCTCAAAAATTTCGGCAAAGCTTTGCTCAATACGCGATCAACTACCTGGCGTGAGCTGGATGAAAAAGCTCGTCAGCAGCCGATAGAGGTGTTGTTGCAGGAATACCCGACTCTGATGAAACGCCCACTGATCGAGTCAGATGGCAATCTGTTCCTTGGATGGACAGAAGAAACACGCAAGGGTCTTGGCGTCACATAAGCGGTTGCATATGTAGGTCCGACAACTTTGGAGAGTAGTAGATGCGTAACGCCACTATGGTTTTGGGCGTAATAGCTGGGCTTGTCGGTATGATCGTCGGGTTTTTTGGTTATGGGTTTGTCGAATTCATTGACCAGTTTGGCGAGATAGAAGGAATCGCCGAGCAGGTTGAAAACCCGCAATTGGTGCAAACTGCCTCCATCCTGGCACCTTTACTTGCCATCGCAGGTGGGGCCATGGCGCACGCAAGGGCACTGCTAGCTGGGATGTTGTTGCTGATTTCCGCAGCGGGCATGTACTACGCCTTTGGATTTGGCGTTTTTACTATGTTCCCCATAGCTTTTGCTGGTGTAGCAGGGCTCCTTGGGCTGGCCGCAGGAAAACCGGACGAGCCCAAGGCGCATTTCTAAATTATTTAAGGCGTAGGACTCGATCCAGCGAAATAGGACCTGCGCCGTTGATCGCAATCACAAGGAACAAGAAGGTCCACATCACTCTTTGATCCATCAGTGTCACGGCATTGTCGAACAATCCGCCAAGCTTCACGCCGTGTCCGTTAACGTCGACCAATGTTTGGACCCAAACAAACCCGATCATGCCAAGGGCAGCCAGCCGAGTAAGCAGACCAACCAACAGAAGCGCCGGTAAGACAAACTCAGCTACCGTGCCGAAAAAAATCACTATCCTCTGAAAAAAGGTCATTTGGGTGACATCATACAGTACGGCCTCGGCGGCCTTGGGGAAAATCTGACCGAACGCGCCAGCAGACGGAGAGAAGATTGATCCGTCAATCTTCAACATGGCCGAGTTCCAATAATAAACCAACAGAACGGAAATAAAGACCAGCCTCGCCAAGGTCGGCGTCAACCAACCAGAGGCCAAGTCTACCTTTTCCATTGAGTTGTTGTAGCTTGAGATCAGAGCATTCATGTCCCGGGCCTTTCAATATTCACTGATGTTATTGCGCCGCCCTGCAAAAGCAGCGCCAGAGTGCTTCCGAGGTCAAATTCAGGGGTTTCGGTCACGGTGATTTCGAATGCTTCGCCGATTGACGTCCCGTTCTGGATTAGGTCAATCCAAATCACGCCTCCTTCAGATAGAAGGCCCGGTAGGGGGTCGAACTCAGGTCGTGTAACCAGAATATCTTGCGCTTGGGACTCTGGCTTGGCTGCATTTGGTTGCGTATTGTACCGCCAAATCGAATAGATCGGCCAATCTGATGACAGAACCTGAATAGCTGGTGCCAGTGTCAACCTCGCTTGCATCAGGTCTTCTGGTGGAATGGCAAGCGATTGGGGGTCAATGGCCGTGCTGTCAGCGGCATGGTAGGCACGTCGCATGGCCAACTCTAGACGCGCAACATCTGGCAGGTAACCCAGATGAGATAATTGCGCCATTCCACCCAGAAACTCCGGAAACTCCTCGCCGTAGAACATCATCAAAGGTGAGGAGGGCGGGTGTTGCCGCAAGAATATTCCCGCTAGGCCGTCCATATTCTGTTTGCCAAGCAGTTTGGTAACGACAGGAAAAGCTTGTTGCATTGCCTCGGTAAGCGACACTGCCACGTTATTACGATAAACACTGAAACGGCCTCCCGCCGGTTGAGCCTTTGCGTCGATCAAACCCTCGGGTACGGGATGGGTGGCATCCAAGATGGCCGCGCTGAATGCTGTTTGCGAAACACTCATGCCGGAACCCGTTCTAGGGCCGCAAGCGCTCGGTCCGCTTCCGCTTGTAGGATAGGCCAGTCTGGAATGTCAGTGTCCCACTCTACCAAAACCGGTTTCGGACCAGATTTTTCCAAAACGTAGTCAAGCAACTTCCAAACAGGATTGGCAACCTCTCGCCCATGGCTATCGATCAAAAGAGGATGACCGTGGTCGTCTTTGTCTTCGTCATGGCCGCCAAGGTGGATTTCGCCAACTTTATCCAATGGATAAGCGTCGATATATTCTTGTGGTGAAAAATCCAGATTGGTGGCCGATACGAAAACGTTGTTCACGTCTAAAAGCATCCCGCATCCGGTCCGGGATACGATTTCACGTAAAAAGTCAGGCTCGGACCAAGTGCTTTCTTCAAATGCCAGATAGCTGGACGGGTTCTCTAGCAACATTTGGCGTCCGACTGTTTCCTGAACCTGCTCAATGTGTTCGCAGACCCTTGTAAGGGTCGCGCCAGTGTAAGGCAGGGGCAGAAGGTCGTTTAGAAAATGACTGTTATGGGTTGACCACGCTAGGTGCTCGGAAAAGCTGGCTGGGTTTAGCCAACCCACCAGATGCTTCAATCTGGCTAGGTGGTCCAAATCCAATGGGGTTTCTCCACCGATTGATAGGCCAACACCGTGCACGGAAATGGGAAACTGCTTTGATAAATGCCGCAGCTGCGCCAACGGCCTGCCACCATCCCCCATATAGTTTTCGGCGTGTATTTCCAGCCAAGCTACGGGCTGTGCGTTTTCAAGGATTTGCGAGAAATGTTGCGGTTTGTAGCCAACACCAGGCGCGGCGGGCAAACGGTTTGACCTGAGCGCATCATCTAACATAAGCAATTCCCTTGATCACGAAGAAGGGGGCGGACGACGCTGCCCGCCCCCGACAATTCGCTTAGTCGACTTTATGCCGGCAGGTCGCGATCCAGCGGCTCAAGAGAACCCTTACGGTTGTCCGGCAGTTCGATATCTGCACAGGTTCCTGCATCGACCAGAGTCCAGGCGTTACCTTGATAATCAACGGTCGATGTGCCCGCACAAGTCGTGCCGGGGCCTGCGGCGCAATCGTTTTGTCCGGCCAGCGAAACGCCATAGCACTTTTCTTTGGCTTGAGCGGATGCGGTTGTTGCAGCGCCTGAAACGGCTGCTGCTACGGCACTTGCGATAACCAGGGTTTTTGCGGTGTTCGACATCTCGTGTAATCCTTTTGATGACTGCGTATGTCTGCTTGTGACATGACAAAAGTAGTGGCTTAGGCGTGTCAGGTGAATTCACGAGCCCGTGTCTCACAACCCCGTCAAAGATCGTCATGTATTATCGCAGGTTAACACATTGTTTTTTAACTTAAAAATAGAAAATGTTTCAATCCGACCCCAAATTGGGGTCGGAATATTAGCCTATTTCCAGCCGATTGTTACAACAGGTCGGGCGGCGTCGCGGCTTGCGACAACTCATTTGTTACAGTGTCAAGCGGTTGCACATGCGTTTGTTTTTCGCCCAACCGCCGGACGCTTACGGTGCGATCATCCACCTCGCGATGACCGACCGCCAGAATGACAGGAACTTTGCCGACCGAATGTTCGCGAACTTTGTAGTTGATCTTTTCGTTGCGGATATCGGCCTCGGCGCGGACGCCTGCGACTTTGAGAGTGTTGACCACCTCTAACACGTAGTCATCCGCTTCGGATGTGATTGAGGCAACGACAACTTGTCGAGGAGCCAACCAAAACGGAAGCTTGCCAGCATGCTCTTCGATCAAAATACCGATGAAACGCTCGAACGATCCCAGACACGCACGATGCAGCATGTACGGACGGTGCTTGGATCCATCCGCGCCAATGAAAGTCGCATCGAGGCGTTCTGGCAGGTTCGAGTCGACCTGTAGGGTGCCGCATTGCCAGGTTCTCCCGATTGCATCGGTCAAGGTGAACTCAAGCTTTGGTCCATAGAATGCTCCTTCACCTTCGAGTATTTCAAAATCGTACCCGGCAGCCCTGCAGGCATCTCCAAGGGCTTTTTCAAGAAAGTCCCAACTTTCATCGCTGCCAATGCGCTTTTCAGGCCGCGTTGAAAGTTTGATGTTCCAATCGTGGAAGCCGAGATCGGCGTAGACCTTTGATAGGAACGAGATGAATTTCGCGGTTTCGGGTTCAATCTGATCTTCTGCGCAGAAGATATGACCATCATCCTGCGTGAACCCACGCACACGCATAATCCCGTGTAACGCGCCCGACGGTTCGTACCGCGCGCACGACCCAAATTCCGCCATTCTGAGCGGCAGGTCGCGATATGATTTTAAACCTTGATTGAATACCTGAACATGGCAGGGGCAATTCATGGGCTTGAGCGCGTTGATAGCCTTTTCGCGCGCATGTTCTTCGTCGACCTCAACAATGAACATATGCTCTTGGTACTTATCCCAATGGCCCGAAGCTTCCCAAAGTTTGCGGTCGACAACCTGCGGGGTGTTCACCTCGACATAGCCATCACGTTCCTGCATCCGGCGCATATAGTCCTGCAGAGTGGTATAGATTTTCCAACCGTTAGGGTGCCAAAACACCTGACCCGGCGCTTCTTCCTGCATGTGATAAAGGTCCATCTCGCGACCTAGCTTGCGGTGATCGCGTTTGGCGGCCTCTTCCAACATGTGCAGATGGGCCTTGAGCTTTTCCTTACCGGTAAAGGCTACGCCGTAGATTCGCTGTAGCATCGCGCGGTCACTGTCACCGCGCCAGTAGGCGCCGGCAATAGACATCAGCTTGAACGCGTCGCCCGGAACTTGACCTGTGTGCTGAAGGTGAGGGCCGCGACACAGGTCTTGCCAGTCGCCATGCCAGTACATGCGCAGCGGTTCATCCCCGGGAATGGCCTCGATCAGTTCGACCTTATAAGGCTCGTTATTCTGAGTGTAGAAATCCACCGCACGCTGACGATCCCAGACTTCTGTGGTCACGGGGTCGCGTTTGTTGATGATTTCCTTCATCTTTTTCTCGATCAGACCCAGATCTTCTGGTGTAAACGGATCCGCGCGGTCAAAGTCATAGTACCAGCCGTTCTCGATGACCGGACCGATGGTTACTTTGGTGTCGGGCCAAATTTCCTGAACGGCACGGGCCATAATGTGAGCCAAGTCGTGACGAACCAGCTCATTGGCCTGCTCCTCATCCTTCATGGTGTGGATGGCGATCTGAGCATCTGAATTAATAGGCCATTGCAAATCCCAGTGCTTTCCGTTCACCGTTGCCGAAATGGCTTTCTTTGCAAGAGAGGTGGAGATATCGGCAGCGACTTGCGCAGGGGTAACCCCAGCGTCATAGGATCGTGAGTTGCCATCAGGAAAAGTTAGGGAGATTGACTGTGAGTCCAAGGCCATGGCTGGCTCTCCTCGTCGGTTTGGCGCCCACTGAACGCCCGGTTGCGGGTTATGAATGTTCGGCTGATTTGGCAGGCGCACAAGCGCATGTCAAGGGAAGATGCCGATAGTACCCCGACCCGCTATCGCAATCGGACCAATACACCAATCACTCCTCGGGATGTATTTGGGTACAGGTCGCGGATCCCGGCAATTGCACTTAGGGGTAGGGCGTGCATGATGCGGAAAACACAAAGAGGATTTTATGGCAGCTACGGAATTTCTGCAGACGGCGCAAGGAAGGCGATTGGCTTATCACAAAAGTGAAGGGACAGGGCCAACCATTGTTTTCCTTGGGGGCCTCAAATCGGACATGGAAGGCACCAAAGCGGTGCATCTTGAGGCTTGGGCCAAATCGCGGGGGTATCCGTTTTTGCGTTTCGATTATTCAGGTCACGGAGAGAGTTCCGGGGCATTTACGGACGGATGTATTGGGGACTGGCACGAGGATACAATCGCGGCCATGAGGTCTCTGACGGATGGCCCGCTTATAGTAGTGGGATCCTCGATGGGCGGATGGCAGGCCCTGCTTTTGGCGCGCGTGTTACCTGATCGAATTTCTGGAATGGTGACAATTGCAGCCGCACCGGATTTTACCGAGGATGGTTATTGGGCGAGTTTCTCAGATGAGCAAAAAGCCGCGTTGGAAACCGTTGGCCATGTTGAATTGCCGTCGGACTACATGGAACCCTACATTATTACCAAGCGGATGATCGAAGACGGTCGTCAGCATCTGATTTTGCGCGAACCACTTGATCTGACGTACCCAGTTCGATTTTTGCAAGGCACCGAAGATACAGCAGTGTCAATTGAGACCGCAGTCCGACTGTTGGAGCATGCAACCGGACCTGATATGCGGCTGCTCTTAGTCAAGGACGCAGATCATCGGTTTTCGGACATGCGCTGTCTTGCCTTGATAGAACAGGCCGTGGAAGACGTGATGAGGATTGATGCGTGAGGGTTATAGGACGGTCTTTGCTGGCCCTATTTTGCTTGAGTGCGGTAATCTACTTTTTTGGACCGCGCGAACAAGTAGACCTGAACCCCAGCTTCGATCCACGTAAATTTGGCGAAGGCGTTCAAGTTTACTTTGAGAGCATTGAATCAGCTTTCGACGACATAGTGCCGGGTGTCGAAAAGCGGGTGATCTGGCAGCCTGGTTTCAAAGAACAACGAACTCCGTTTTCTGTTCTTTACGTTCACGGTTTCTCGGCTACTTCTGAAGAAATTCGCCCGGTACCGGATATGGTTGCAGACGCCCTTGGCGCAAATCTGGTGTACACGCGTTTGCGCGGCCACGGTCGTAGCGGTCGTGCGATGGGTGAAGCTACGGCTTCAGGCTGGATGCAAGATATGGCCGAGGGGCTGGCTGCCGCCCGAGCTGTTGGAGACAAGGTAATTTTAGTTTCGACCTCGACTGGCGGAACACTTGCCTCGGCCGTTTCAGTGAACCCGGAATTAAGCAGAGATGTGGCCGCCATGGTTATGGTTTCACCGAATTATGGCGTGAACACGGTTGGAGCTTGGATTCCAACTTTACCGTGGGCCAGAAACTGGTTGCCGTTTTTGATGGGGCAGGAACGGAGTGCTTCATCGACAAATTCTGCGAAAGAGAAATATTGGACTCTTACTTATCCGTGGGAAGCTGTGGTGCCTATGTCCGTCTTGGTTGATGCAGTCTACGCTCTGGACTTCGCAAAAGCACAGGTCCCGGCATTATTCTGGTTTTCTACCGACGATCAGGTCGTTCGTCCCGACCTGACGCAAAAAGTTGCCGCAGTATGGGGATCACCTGCAACAATCAATGTGGTACAAATGGGGCCTGAGGACGATCCTTTATCTCACGTTGTTGCAGGTGCTTTGATGTCTCCTAGTCAGACAAACGCTACCGTTGCGGGCATTTTGGATTGGCTTGCAGGATTGGGAATAACCTGAAGGCGCGTTCATGAGAAAACCCGGCAGCATGTGGAGTTTAGAGACGCTGGGCCGCGTTCGATTGTCCCGCCATTTTTTCATGCGGGATTTTCTGTATTCCGAGATCGGTAACTTTCACGAATTGCAGAATATTCCTGAAAACCCAGACCTCGCCATCGAAACGGGCAAAGCTCTGTGTGAAACCCTTCTGGATCCGCTTGAGGAAACGTTCGGACGTATCGCTGTTCGATCAGGGTATCGGTCGCCCTCACTCAATCAGTTCGGAAATGAAAACCGCCTCAATTGTGCCCGAAATGACAATCCGCTGGAATGTCATATATGGGATCGCGGCGAGGGGGAGGCGCGGATTGCTGGCGCTTCAATTGTTGTGCCGTGGTTCGCGGACCGTTTTCAGCAGGGGCGCGATTGGCGTGATCTGGCGTGGTGGATACACGACCATTTGACATATTCTGAAATCTGGTTTTTCCCAAAACTCTGCGCCTTTAACCTTGTATGGCGACCTAATCCGCTGCGTCGTATCGACAGCTATATTGCGCCGCGCGGTTGTCTGCTCCGTCCGGGTGCTTTGCCTGATGACAGTCTCGAACAACGGCAGGCCAGATACTCAGATTTCCCTGCATTTCGCGGATTGCCATTGCCTTAAAGTTTCGCATGCCGATCGAACCAAGGACCAACACCCAATATTGAAAACCAAAACGTAAAGTCGTTGTTAAACCGATGCCGCAAGGCTTCGGGCCATTTGCATGCTGTGGTTTAGCACTATTTTTGGTTCCGCCTGTAGCGGCCATCTAAGTAAACTAATCGTAGAGGCCAACACGTTGCTCTTGGCTAAGAACGATCGGCACAACAACCGGAATATTGGATTCAACATCGAAGAACGGGGTTTTCTTCCAACGGCCGGTCAATCGGGACCTAACGACGCGGGTTACCAAGCGCAAAACCGCATGATGCAGACCTTTGTGCGATTGCTTTCCTTCGGGGCCGGGGACAAATCCCCTGGTCAATACTGGCCCTAATGCATCAGAGTTTGCCATTCGCTTTACGATGAAACCCACAAACGGAAATTTTGGCGTTCGTGCTGTTGTGGCGAGGGGTGCGTTGCAGCATTTTGCGTACCAACGGAGCATACCATTGTGGCTGAGCTTCATTAAGGCCAACTGTTCCGACCCTGTGTCAAAGATCACGTCTTCGGGTGTTGTTTGCAAAACTTCGACAGGCCCCGGCGCCGGGTCGGGTTGCCCAAAATACAGTTGCGCGGCCCGGCAATCATGACAGAAGCACTCTGCGTGGGTTCCTGATGCGACACCTTGGGCGGTTATGTGACCGCGCATTGTGCCACATGAGCAAGAAAAAGCGACATCACAAGCCGAAGACCGGCTCATGACTATTATGCAACCTTGTTCTTGTTTGCGGCGCGACGCTTAGGTTTGCGGCTGTTTTCATTCATGAATTCGATGACCAGTGGGCGGATGTTGTCACGCCAGCTGCGACCCGCGAATATACCGTAATGTCCTGCGCCCGGCTCGACGTGGCTGGCTTTTTTGTTTTGGGGAAGACCAGAACACAATTCTAATGCTGCGATACATTGTCCTGGGGCCGAGATGTCGTCATTCGCACCCTCGACAGTTTTGACCGCAACATCGGTGATTTTGCCAATGTCGACCTTGTGACCGTCAACGACAAATTCGTTTTGGGCAATTTCACGTTCTTTAAAGATACGCTCGACAGTGGACAGGTAAAATTCGGCGGTCATATCCATTACGGCTAGGTATTCGTCGTAGAACCGGTTATGCGCGTCCTGATCCGAAGCCTCACCTCGAATAACCCTATGAATTTGATTGGAAAACGCCTTGCTATGACGTTCGGCATTCATTGACATGAATGAAGCAAGCTGCAACAGGCCTGGATAGACCATCCGTCCAACACCCTTGTACTTGAAGCCGACCCTCTGGATCATTGTCTCTTCAAGTTGCCCCATGGTTACGCGCCGTCCGAAATCGGTTACTTCTGTTGGGGTCGCGTCAGGATCGACCGGCCCACCGATCAGGGTCAGCGTGCTGGGTTGAGCCTGTGGATCCAATTCCGCCAGATAGGCTGTGGCCGCGAGTGCTAGGGGGGCAGGCTGACAGACCGCAACAACGTGTGTTTCCGGCCCGAGCTCTTTCATAAAATCGACAAGATAGAGGGTGTAGTCTTCTACATCGAACTTGCCTTCGGACACAGGAATGTCCCGCGCATTATGCCAGTCTGTGATGTAGACCTCGCAATCGACCAGCAAACTTTTGACCGTCGAGCGCAAAAGGGTGGCGTAGTGACCGGACATTGGGGCAACCAGCAAAACCTTGCGTGGTTGTTCCTCTCGGCCATTGACTCGAAAATGGACGAGATCTCCAAAAGGACGTTCAAGTACTGTGGTCGCTTCTACCAAATGGTCTTTTCCGTCCTCGCATGTAAAGGTACGGATCCCCCAGTCCGGTTTTGCGACCATGCGCTGAAATGTTCTTTCAGTAACCTCACCCCACGCCGCCATCCAGTTGAAAGCCGGATTTGGAACCATCGAAAACTGAGGGTACGAGGCAATCGCGCTGGCCGTAGCACCAAGCCATTGATTGGTGTTACGAATGGTTTCCATCATGTCATATGTCATCATGTAGCGCATAAGACGGGCCTCCTGGGTGTCAGCCTGAAAATTCGGGCCATTCGTCGCTTTGCCCTACAACGAGGACGACGTTATTCTGCATGGCAGCAAAGTTAGGGGGGAATTGTTAAAATGACAACTAGCGATGGCCAAACGCCTGAAATGACCGAAGAACATATTGATCGACTTAAAGAAAATTTGGAAAAGGTCGAGGCTTTGTCTAAGCGGCTGGTCGAAGTGATGGCTGGAAAAAAAGGTCACACCCCTGCTTTGGACGGCCCGAATCAAGAGCTTTTTGCAAAGGCAGCAACTGCATATTGGGCAGATGCATGGCAGAACCCCGCCAAGTTGTTGGAACAACAGATAGAGTTTTGGGGAAAATCAGTATTGAATTTTGCTGAGGCGCAGCAAGCTTTGACAACTGGTGAAGTTGAAGACGACGACAATGCCCCAAAAGATCGGCGGTTTTCCAATCCAATGTGGGAAACCAACCCCTATTTTCGCTTTATTCGTCAGCAGTACCAAACCAATGCCCAAGCGATTGAGCAAGCAGTCGCTTCGGTGGATGACCTTGATCAAAAGGATCTTCAGCGCTTGAGGTACTTTTCCCAACAGATAATCGACATGATGGCGCCCACGAATTTTCTGGCGACCAACCCTGACGCGCTGGAAAGGGCGGTCGAAACAGAAGGGCAATCCTTGATCAAAGGTCTGGAAAACTTGGTCTCGGACTTAGAAGCGAATGATGGAGAACTGGTGGTTAAACTCGCGGATGAAACTGCCTTTCAGGTTGGTGGAAACATAGCTACGACACCGGGTGACGTGGTTTTCCGCAATCAAATGATGGAATTGATTCAGTACAAACCGGCAACCGAAATGGTACACGAGACGCCGATTGTTTTGTTCCCACCTTGGATCAACAAGTTCTACATTCTGGATTTAAAGGCGCAAAACAGCCTGATCAAATGGGTGACTGAACAGGGCTATACAATATTTGTTGTCAGCTGGGTAAATGCAGACAGCTCACACGCTGACATTGGGTTGGAAGACTATATTGAAGAGGGCTATCTAACCGCGATTTCCGAGGTCAAGAAGATCTGCAACGTGAAACAGATCAATGCCGTTGGGTACTGCATTGCCGGAACGACGCTCAGCCTGACCCTTTCTCTTATGAAAAAGCGTGGTGACAAATCGATTAAGTCCGCCACTTTCTTCACTACATTGACAGATTTTGGCGAGCAGGGGGAATTCACCCCGTTTCTGCAAAACGATTTTGTGAATGGCATTGAAGAACAGGTTAATCGGGACGGCATCCTAAAGGCTTGGATCATCGGGCGCACCATGTCTTTTTTGCGTTCCACGGATCTAATCTATACCCCCGCGATCCGCAGCTACATGATGGGCGAGACGCCACCTGCCTTCGATCTGCTATTTTGGAATGGTGACGGCGCTAACCTTCCCGGGCGCATGGCGATGCAATATCTGCGGGGCTTGTGCCAAAGCAATGATTTCGTCAGCGATGGATTCAAGATGCTGGGTCATAAACTGCACATCAAGGATGTAGATGTGCCGTTAATGGCGATTACATGCGAAACCGATCACATCGCCGCATGGAAAGATTGCTATCGCGGAGTTCAACAAATGGGGTCCCGGTCCAAGACCTTTGTCGTCTCAGAATCCGGTCATATCGCAGGGATCGTGAACCCACCCAGTAAGAAGAAATATGGTCACTATATCAATCCGGATATGAAGGCCGACGCCGAAACCTGGTTGAAAGAAGCCGACTTTCATGAAGGATCCTGGTGGCCGTTGTGGGAAGCCTGGTTAAAAAAGCGATCCGGAAAACAAGTGCCAGCCCGTGAAGCAGGTGATTCGGAACATCTTTCTTTAGGACCCGCGCCTGGAACTTATGTTTTGGTCAAGGCAAGCCGCTGAATTTATTTCAATATTTTAATATTTTCTGCATCGCAGCAAAAAATACTTGAAATGCTGCGATGCGGCATACATATTGTCCTCAAGCTGATGAAAACCGGGGTGGGCCCGGACCGGCTAAGAGGATTGAGACAATGGCAAAGACCCAAGACTTTACCGCAGTCATGAAAGACATGATGGGCGCATTTCCGGTGGACACCGGCGCTCTGGAAGACGCATTCAAATCGACCGCTTCGTTGAACGAAAAGCTGTCGGGTGTTGCTCTGGACGCGGCTGAAAAGTCGGCAGAGATTTCGAACAAGTGGACCAAGGAAACGCTGGCCAAGCTGACCGAAGTATCCAAAGCAAAGGCTGAGCCTGCTGACTACGCCAAAGCTGCAACAGATTTTGCCAGCGCATCGGCCGAAGTGGCGGCTGAGAACATGGCTGCCTTCGCCGAAATCGCGAAAAAAGTGCAGACCGAAACCGTCGAGCTTCTGATGGCCGCTGGCAAGAACGCAGCAGAAGACGCAACCGCTGCTGTCAAGAAAGCAACCAACGAGGTCACAGCTGCTGCCAAAAAAGCAACTGCTGCCAAGTAAGGTAAGTACGCGATCCGCACCCATCCCTCCCATTCGGTGCAATCGTGCTGGGCAGGTCCTTTGACCTGCCCTTTCTTTTTGTTCTGCACTCGCATAATCTGTGCTGCAATGCATCATCCTTGGGGAGGGTAAACGGTGTCAGAACAAGAAAATCCGCTGTTGATCAAACGGTATGCCAGTCGGCGGCTGTATAACACCGAGACCAGCGATTATGTCACACTCGAAGACATTGCTGGCTTTATCCGCGACGGACGCGAGGTTCAGATCATCGATCTGAAAACTGGTGACGACCTGACGCGGCAGTACCTTCTACAAATCATTGCGGAACATGAAAGCCGCGGCGAAAATGTTCTGCCGGTTAACGTACTAAACGACTTGGTGCGCAGCTACATGCTGCCAGGTGGGGGTATGATGCCGCAGTTTTTACAGAGCTCGTTTGAAATGTTGCGTGAAAGTCAGGCCAAGATGATGGAAAATATGAACGCAATGAATCCAATGTCCCAAATGCCGGGTTTCGAGGCAATGCAAGCGCAGCAGCAGGCCTTTTTGAAAGCGATGACAGGAGGCTTGTCGGGAGGTTGGTCAGGTCCGGGTGACGAAGACTCTTCAGAGGCTCAACCGAAGGAAGACCTGGATGACATTAAAAAGCAACTGGCCGAATTGCAGCAAAAACTGTCCAAGCTTAGCTGAGTTCACGAAGTGCGTCTGCTTGCCCTAATTGCGGCGTCGCTTTTTTCAGGGCCAGCGTTAGCTCAGGGTACATATTCCACGGTTTGGGAACCTGTGTGTACTCTTGGCGCTAACGCGCAAGCAGGGTGCGAAGATATACGCGCCCGTGAGATATTGGATGCTTCGACAGCGCCATGGCGTGCCATTGGACGGGTAAATTTCGCCAGCCAGAGCCAACGATCCCATTGTACGGGTGTTCTTGTATCTGAACGCCACGTCCTAACTGCAGCACATTGCCTGTACAACGGCGCGCGTAAGCGATGGATTCCTCCGGCCAGTATGCGCTTCGCCGCTGGCTATCAGCGCGGGGAGTATTCGGAATTTTCATTTGTTGAAGATTATCGGCTTGCTCCAGATCAAGGTCAGGACGGAGCCTTTGATAATCGCGCCAACCGGGATTGGGCCGTGTTGACGTTACAAGATCCAATCGGGCAGAAGGTGGGATACCTGCCGTTGGTAAAGCCGGAAGCACAGCCGACTTTCGTCGCAGGCTATCCCGGGCTTCGCCCTCATGTTCTAAGTCGAACTCCTGAATGTGTTCATCGTCCGCTGACCAAAGACGTGCTAACAGCCATTTGTCCTGTGATGATGGGTGATTCAGGCGCGCCCCTATTGGTGCAAACAGAAACTGGATTGGCCGTAGCAGGCATCCTTTCGCGCATAGCGCCAACCCCTCAAGGGATCGACGCTATGTTCTTGTCTGTCGATTTGTTTGCTGTGACCGCGCAATAAGGCTCAGGTACCATAAACTGGCACTGGACCAGTCACCTCGGCCACTGATGCCAACAAAATATCGGCTATTAAATCCAACTCGTCACGAGTTAGGCGCACAGGAAGACGAACGTCACAGGCTTTCATCAGCATTTCCCGTGTTTGAGGCAAGTCCACTTGTTCCGGCAGGAATTTCCAATTCCAAAACGCGCGGGCATTGTCTTCGCTTAGGCCGAAAACCTGAACCTTGACGCCTCGACCTTCCGCCGCAGCAGCAAAGGCACGAATGTCGGCCTCTTCCATACCGACCAGATTGAATTGGATGGAATCCGGCGCGCGTTGTTCTGGCGCGAGCGGAGCCGGCACATCAATGTAAGGCGAACCATTCAGGCGGTGAGCGACATAGTCGTGATTGGCCAAACCATCCCGTACCCGACGGGCAAGTTCGGGCATCTGTGGCCGGATCACAGCCGCGCTCAGGTTGCTCATTCGCAAGTTGTACAGCGGTAAATGATTTTGCCAGTTTGCAAAGGCATGCTCAAGCTCATGAGAGTTTTCGCCGTGCGGTCCTTTGTGCTTTTTCCAATTATGCTCGTAGGCGCCGGACATTATGACTGCACGCGCTATCAGTTCTGGGTCATCGGTGATCATGATGCCGCCTTCACCGGCATTTATCATCTTGTAGGACTGAAACGAAAAACAGCCGATTCTACCGATTGTCCCGATGTTTCGACCGTGCCATGTAGTCCCCAGCGAATGCGCGGCGTCTTCGATTACTGGAATATTGCGTTCGTCGCACAATTCCATAATGGCATCCATATCCGAGGTATGGCCGCGCATATGGCTGATGATGACAGCTTGAACATCGTCTAGTTTGGCGGCGAAATCCGCCATATCTACACGGTAGTTTGCGCCAACTTCGCACAAAACAGGAATACAGTCGGCGTGGACGACTGATGAGGGTACGGCGGCAAATGTAAAGCCAGGGATCAAAACCCGCGCATCACGCGGCAGGTTCAACGCCTTTAGGGACAGAAACAAAGCAGCCGAGCAAGAAGAAACTGCCAGCGCGTACTTTGTACCCAACAGTTCAGCAAACTCTGCCTCCAACAGCGCCACCGGAGCATCTTGTGGCGCTGTGTAACGGAAAAGGTCACCAGACTGCATCAATGCGTCGATTGCGTCTCGGGCTGTGGCTGGGATGGGTTCGGCGTCATGGACGTTTGGAGGAAGCGTCATATTAGGAATTCCCAAATTCTACCTTTGGAAAAGATAAAGCCAGACGGGTCTCAAGCCAAGACCTCATTCACCCACTCGGCGAAATTTCACCTAAATGTAGCATTTGATTGGCTCAAACCCCCAACCGGTCGCGCATCGCGTACCAAGTCATGGCAAGTACCAGCAAAGGGCTGCGTAGCGCGGGACCGCCAGGAAAAGGGAGCGTTGGCACACGGGCCAATGTGTCGAAACCTTCAGCCTGACCCTGGATTGCCAATGCCATCAATTGCCCAGCATGGGTCGCTGTGCCGACGCCGTGACCGGAATATCCGGACGCGGACAAGATATTGTCGGCCAGCCGCGTCAAATAAGGCATGCGTCGCATCGTAATAGCCAATGTCCCGCCCCAGGCATATTCGATACGAACGTCATGAAGATGGGGAAATATCTCAGTCATTGGTTTGCGAACCTTGCCTGCGATGTCGTTTGGAAACCGATAACCATAGCTTTCGCCGCCGCCAAACAGCAAACGCCCGTCAGCGCTAAGCCGGAAATAATTCACCACGAATTTTGTGTCCGCAACTGCTACATCACGCATTAGAACTTTTTGAGTGTCGGCACCCAAAGGCTCTGTGGCGGCGATGAAGTTGTTGATCGGCATTACACGTGATGCGACCCGATGGTTCAGATTTCCGAGATACCCATTGCACGCGAGGATTACGTTATCCGCCTTAATCTGCCCAGTTTCAGATTGGACAACTACGCGACTGCCTTCACTGATATTCTGCACCTCGGTTTCTTCATGAATCCGTGCACCGGCTCTGGCAGCAGCTTGCGCGAGTCCGAGGGCATAGTTCAGTGGATGAAGATGCGCGGCGCCCATATCCAAATAGCCGCCTTTGTATGTTGGTGAGGGACACAGTGCATGCCCGGCATCCGCATCCAGCAACTCGATCTGGTCGTAACCGTATTTCCCGGACAGGTGCGCAGCATGGTCGTGCAGGTCACGACGTTCTGAATCGCTAAATCCCAGCGCCGCAATGCCAGGTTTGAGATCACAGTCAATTTTGTGTTTTTTTATCAGTGATTTGACTAGTTCTTTGGCATCTTCCGCCAGGTGCCAGAGCTTTGCAGCGTCCGATTCCCCGACTAGATTTTCCAGGTCTTCCTGATCCATCCGCTGAGCGCTTCCCAATTGACCACCGTTGCGGCCAGATGCGCCAAAGCCAACACGATGAGCCTCCAGAAGAACTACGTCATATCCGGCCTCGGCCAAGTGAAGCGCGGCTGACAGTCCAGTGTACCCGCCGCCAATGACGCAGACATCCGCGGTGGTGTCGCCTTTTAGCGCAGGAAAACGTTGGATCTGGTTGGCTGTTGCCGAATACCAACTGGGCGGAAACTCAGCCTTGCGATCATTCGAATAAAGAAGGTTCAGGGAGGACATGGTTATACATTCAACAACAGGTGCTCTCGTTCCCAAGGAGAGATAACCTGCAGGAACTCTTCGTATTCCGAACGCTTGACGATCCCATAAACCCGCGCGAATTCAGGGCCTAAAACCTCGTGCAACGCTTCGGCCCCGTCAAAAAGGTCCAGCGCATTACCCATGACTTGGGGGATGTCACCTTCACCTTCGTAAGCATCGCCATAGAACTGCTTGCGCGGACGTTCCTGATTGACCAGACCTAAGTAGCCGCAGGCCAGCGATACGGCGATGCCCAGATATGGGTTGCAGTCCATTCCGGCGATGCGGTTCTCAATCCGTCGCGCTTCGGGGCCGGAAAGCGGGATACGAATTCCTGTAGTACGATTATCTCGAGCCCATTCCAGATTGATGGGCGCGGCGTGATCCTTAACGTATCGGCGATATGAATTAACATAAGGTGCCATGACTGCGAGACCTGCGGGCAGGTGGTTTTGAAGGCCTGCGATAAAGTTATAGAAGGCATCTGTTTCGCCCCCCTGTGGTCCCGAGAAAATGTTCTGGCCGGTATCAACGTCTGTAATCGAATGATGAATATGCATCGCCGAACCCGGCTCATCTTCGATTGGTTTGGCCATAAAGGTGGCAAAACAATTGTGGCGCAGTGCTGCTTCGCGGATCAGGCGTTTGAAGTAAAAAACTTCGTCTGCCAGCTTTACCGGATCGCCGTGGCGCAGGTTGATTTCCAACTGACCAGCGCCGCCCTCTTGTGTGATGCCATCTATTTCGAACCCCTGATGTTCGGCAAAATCATAAATATCGTCGATTACGGGGCCAAATTCATCAACGGCGGTCATCGAATACGCCTGACGTGCCGCAGCAGGTCGCCCCGAACGGCCCATCATTGGTTCGATACCCTGCGCAGGGTCGACATTTCGGGCCACAAGAAAGAACTCCATCTCGGGCGCTACGATAGGGTTCCAACCCTTGTCGCGATACAGTTGCACGACCCGCTTTAGGACATTGCGGGGGCTGTATGGGATTGCCTCTCCTTCGCGGTCATAAGCGTCGTGGATAACTTGCAATGTCCAGTCGCCCGTCCAAGGAGCGGCAGAAGCGGTGGAAAAATCAGGTTTCAGGATCATGTCCCGCTCGATGAACCCATCTTCTCCTGCGGCTTCGCCCCAGTCGCCGGTTATAGTCTGATAAAAAATGCTATCGGGCAGATAAAAATAGGATTGCCGCGCGAATTTTGTCGCAGGAACGGCTTTACCTCTTGCGATGCCGGGAAGGTCGGAAATGATGCATTCGACTTCATCCAGACGTTTGCCATCCAGATAATTGCGGGCTGCCTGCGGCAGCTGGTCTGTCCAATCGGCCATCAGGCCCTCACTTTCTTCAGGAACGAGGCCATATGTTGTCCGATTTTCGCGTTATCATCTGGCCCGCCTGCTCGATTTGCAGCGGCTATCATCAATTCATCAGGGACGAGGCCCTTGCCGCGGGTTTCTATTAAACCCTGGATAAAGTCATCGCCATATTCCGGGTGTGCTTGAACCGTCCAGATAGTGTCACCGTAAGCGACCATCGCGTATTTGCAGAACTCATTGGCACCGGTCACACGCGCACCGCTGGGAAGTTCTACGACCTGATCCTGATGCCACGCATTTAGTGTTACGGTTTGTCCGTCGTGGTCGTATTCCGTTCGTCCAACGGACCAGCCTCCGTTAAATTTTTCAACTTTACCACCTAAAGCCTGAGCTATGATTTGATGACCAAAACAAACGCCAATCAAAGGCTTGCCCATGTCGCGGATTTCACGGATCAAATTCTCCAATGGCGGAATCCAAGGGTGATCTTCGTATGCACCGTGCCGCGAACCAGTGATGATCCAGCCATCTGCCTGTTCTGCTGATTTTGGAAATTGGTTGTCGACTACGTTGTAGGTTGCAAACTCAAAGTTATTGCCGTCCAGCAAGGCGCGGAACATTCCATCATATTCGCCGAATTGGTCGTAGAGTTCGTCCGGGGGGTGGCCTGTTACCAGAATGCCAATTTTCATGGGTCACCAAATTTGATCAAATTTATTCTAACCGACTCCCATTGGTCGGGCAAGGGGATCATACGGCTTCAAGATAGCTGAGCCAGTGCTCGTCCGAAGGCCGGTCCGAAAAGCGGGCTATTTCCTGTCGTTTGGTCATTGCCAAATTGCGCACCAGTTCCTTGGAAAAGATACGGGTGATGATCGGATCGGTTTCGAACGCGGCGATGGAGGATTTCCAATCACCTGCCAATTGTGGAACGCCGTCCAGTTCATAGGCGTTGCCTTTGATCGGGGGAGGGGGACGAAGATCATCCTCGATACCAACTAAGGCTGCACCCAGCACAGCGGTTAACATCAGGTAAGGGTTTATATCGCCACCCGCGACACGATGTTCTATCCGTCTCGCCGCAGGGGCTCCGCCCGGTATGCGGATCGCCGCTGTTCGGTTTTCATAAGCCCAGCTGGCCCCGGTCGGTGCATGTGCACCTGGGACAAGCCGAGTATATGAATTTCCGTGAGGTGCAAAAATCAGCGTGCTTCCAGGCA
This sequence comes from Ruegeria sp. YKSD179, assembly GCF_059612885.1. Taxonomy (NCBI): domain Bacteria; kingdom Pseudomonadati; phylum Pseudomonadota; class Alphaproteobacteria; order Rhodobacterales; family Roseobacteraceae; genus Ruegeria; species Ruegeria sp. YKSD179. Next base: position 60,942 of record NZ_JBXWRL010000007.1, read on the forward strand.
TTGCCGAGAGACACCCCGCCACAGCCGCACGTAGGATTTCAGTACCGTCAGGTCCTCCATTATCGAAAACATTGCGCCCGCTCCCGTCGGTGACCGAGAAATGGACATGCATACCATTGCCTGCGTCGTCAGCGTACGGTTTTGCCATGAACGTAGCGGTAAACCCGTGTTTCCGTGCAAGACCACGTGTCAAGGCTTTGAAAAGCCACGTATCATCTGCACAGCGCAATGCATCCTGATGGCTCAGGTTGATCTCGAATTGGCCAATTCCACTCTCTGAGATAGCGGTTTGCGCCGGGATGCCCATCGCCGCACATCCATCGTATAGATCGGTGAAAAAGGAGTCGAAGGCATCCATCTGCGCTATGGATAGAACGGCTTCGTCACTGAGGCGACGTCCTGTCACCGGGTTCAGTGGAGGCTTTGGTTGAGAGCCCGAAGCGTCAAGTAGGGTAAACTCTAACTCCGTCGCAGCGATAACCGACCAACCTCGCTTTGCATAACGAGACAGGATACTCGCCAGGGCGTGTCGCGGGTCGCCGGAAAATGGAGTTCCATTGTCGTCATACAATCCCATCGGGATAAGCGCTGTCGGCGTATCGAGCCAGGGCATCGGCACCGGCCCACGGTCCGTGGGCAGCAATACACCATCGGCATCCCCGCTTTCGAATACCAGCGGGCTTCCATCTATGTCGGCTCCCCAAAGGTCGACATTAAGGGCTGAAAACGGCATACGCACCACGCCCTTTTCCAATTTGGGCGCATAAGATGGGGGAACACGCTTACCGCGCATCTGACCGTTCAGGTCACAAGCCGCCACGCGGAAAGTGTGCAGGCTGCTCAGGTCCATAGAAACCTCCGTCGGACTTCTTTTGACTGGTTTAAAGGAGCCGACGAGGGATGTCACGGAATTTGATCAAATTTTGGATACGGTAACTGAATGGACCTGACTAAATGAATTTCCTCTCAGTCTAGCTCGGTCTATGGTTTGTGCATGTACGTTGTTCTTGTCATATTAATGCTTATCGGGGCTTTCTCGAGCTATCGGTATTGGTCCAGATCGCAAATCAGGTCGCGGCTGCTGTCGACACCGCTTTCTGATCGCGATCAGGCGATTATCCAAGCTCATGTGCCTATAGTCCGAAAGCTACCATCAGATCTACGTGCCAAATTGGACGGCAAAGTGAACCTGTTTCTGGAACAAGTCGATTTTTACGGCTGCGATGGGCTGGAAGTTACCGAAGACATGCAGCTTTCGATCGCAGCGCAAGCCTGCCTGCTAATTGTTAACAGTGACCTATGGTACGACAATCTAACGACGGTTCTTATTTATCCAAATGCCTTTAAATCGCGCCAACGAAGACATTCAGGATATGTCGTAACAGAAAAGGAGATCGTCAGAACCGGAGAAAGTTGGGATCGCGGACCAGTGATCCTGTCATGGGCTCACAGCGAGCAGGGTGCGCTGAACGACCACGATGGGCACAACGTCGTATTTCACGAATTCGCCCACCAAATCGATGATCTTTCCGGTGGCACTAATGGAGTTCCGGTGCTCGCCAAAGGACAAAGTTTTGCCGAGTGGGAGCGGGTATTTTTGACCGCGTACAAAGCGCATGTCCAAGCAGTTGAGAAAGGTTCATCCACTGTTATCGACCCTTATGGTGCCGAAGGCCACGAGGAGTTCTTTGCAGTTTCGGTAGAGGTTTTCTTTGAGCGACCATTGGGCTTAAAGAAATCCGTGCCCGAGGTGTATGCTCAGCTGTCGCAGTTGTTTCACCTTGATCCGGCCACATGGCAATAAAGATCGCTTGCAAAGTATGTTCAGCGCGCAAGATTTAGCCGAAGGCGCATCTTTGCTTTTTTGGCAGCTGGCAGATGTCGGTTCAGGCGTTTGTTCACTAATCCAAAGCACCAGATGACGACTAACGTCATCAAGATAAAGTAAAACGCCAGGATTGGGTAAGGGATGAAAGGATTGAATGTCTTATCCGCAAAATAGCTGGCGTAATACAACGCGTCTCCGCGCTGTTGCCACGCTGGGAATGCCGAGAAAAACACCAAAGTCGTCGCGTGAAACAGAAAAATCGCTTCATTTGTATATGCGGGCCAGGCAAGTCGCAGCATGGTTGGCCAGACGACCCTTCGAAACCGTGACCATCCGGACATTCCATATGCGTCCGCTGCCTCGATATCACCTTTGGGGATTGAGCGCAGCGCGCCGTAAAAAATTTCACCTGAATAGGCCGCTGTGTTCAGAAACAACACGATCAGTGCGCCCAGCCAAGCTGAAGTAAACGCATCGAAAAGAGGATATGTTTTCTTCAAAGACAGAAAAAAGAAATATGCAAAAAAGAACTGGATAAACAGTGGCGAACCCCTGAACAGGAATATGAACCACTCAGACGGCTTGCGCAGCCACTTGTTTTGCGAAGCCTTGCCCACGGCCAGTGCCGTCGCCAAAAAAAATCCTGTCGCCAGTGCCATGAGCCCGAAGTACACATTCCAGATCATCCCGGAACCGATCAGCGTAAATTGTTCACACAGTGTGAAATCGGTTTTTGGCAGCAGGCGTTCTCCGATACCGATCGAACGGAGGCCGTAATCCTGAATGGTTTGCAAACAGCTCATGCAGTGGTCTCCTTGCGCAAAAGCTCACCGCCAGATGTGGCCTGACCGTGCGACAGACGACGCATAAGCTTTTCCAGGCCGAGTTCTGATACACGGGTCATCCCAAGGTAAAAAATCAGGAGAAACAAAAAGTACCACATGCGCCAGTCGCCGTGGGGGTATTGCGTAAATTTCGACGTTTTCGTTCCTCCCAGCTCCCTCGCCCAATAGACGATGTCCTCGATGCCCAGAAGGAACAGCAAGGGCGTAGCCTTAATCAAAACCATCCATAAGTTTGACAGGCCGGGCAGGGCATAAACCCACATCTGTGGCACGAGAATACGCCAAAAGGTTTGGCGTCGCGTCATCCCATACGCTTCAGCTGTTTCCAATTGGGCGTGCGGCACGGCACGCATACCGCCGAACAAGACGTTGGCGGCAAAAGCGCCGAAAACAATGGAAAACGTGATGACAGCCAGGAAGAAGCCATAAGTTTCGTGAACCCATTCAGGGGCTGTGCCCAAGGGCAATTTCGCGGCCTGACATACAAGGAAATCGTTTCCCTGCCGAACCGAATCGGTCCAATCAGGGCAAAGAACCTTGTGGCGTATCCATTCAAAACCCTGATCCAAGGCAATAACAAAAAAGAGGAAAAAAGCGATGTCCGGGACACCACGTACAATCGCGATGTAGCCTTTTCCAAGCCAACTGAGCGGTGGAAAATGTGAGCGGGCAGCCATTGCGCCGACGAAACCAAAGCTAAGCGCCACCGGTGCAGTCACCGCGAGCAAGAGCAGCACCTTTAAAAAGGATACATAAAACGACCAATGAACGCCTGTTGTCAGGTAACACGAAAACCAGCGGAGTGTGCCGAGCGTATCGGGATCAGTGCAATAGGAAAACATTCACAAGCCTCTGCAGGCGGGTATAAAAACTGGGCACTTCGAATTGTACAATGGCCTGTGCCCGAACCGGGCACAGGCCGGTTGTTAAGTATCAGTCATAAACGACAGCGTTTTCGCCGAACCATTTTTTGATCATGGTGTTTAGCGTGCCATCAGCTTTCATCGAGTCGATCGCGGTGTCAAACTTGCCACGCAATTCTCCGTCGGATTCGCGAAGCCCCATTCCGACGCCACCACCCAATGGAACGTCATCCCCAACAAAAATCAGGTCTCCACCGGATTCTTCGACGATCGGAACCAGGTAGTCTTTATCGGCGAACACGGCGTCAGCTTCGCCGTTGCGAACTGCGGCAATTGTTTCTTCAGGCGTTGCGAACTCAACAAGAGTTGCGCCACCTTCTGCGACATGGCCTGCCTGAATCGTTGCAGTCTGGGCTGCAATCACGCCGCCCTCCAGATCGGCCGCGTCGGATGCAGCTACGTAAGCGGAAGCAGCTGGTGGGATATAGTTCTGGGTGAAGTCGATGACTTCATCGCGCTCATCAGTGATGGACATGCCAGCGATGATCGTGTCGTAGTTTCCCGAAACCAGGTTTGGAATAATCGAGTCCCAATCATTCTTTACCCACTCGCATTCTAGCTCGGCACGTTTGCACAACTCGTCGCCCAACTCACGTTCGAAACCGTCGATTTCGCCCGCGTCATTGATGAAGTTGTACGGAGGATACGCGCCTTCGGTACCCATGCGCACAGTATCTGCCATGGACATACCGGCAGTCAGCGCAAGCGCCGCAGTGGTCAGAATCAGGTTTTTCATTTGTTACTCCCCTATTTGGTTCTGTCCTGAAGTTATGCCGCCTTGGTGGCGGAGAGAAAACCCTGAAGCCGTTCGGATTCGGGGTTCGTAAAGATGTTTTTGGGAGGTCCTTCCTCTTCGATTTTGCCTTGGTGGAGGAACACCACATGGCTAGAAATGTCAGCAGCCATCTGCATATCATGGGTCACGATCAGCATCGTGCGCCCTTCAGCAGCCAGATCCTTGATTACTTTGATGACTTCCTGTTCAAGTTCTGGGTCCAAAGCAGAAGTCGGTTCGTCAAACAACAATGCTTCGGGCTCCATGCAAAGCCCCCTTGCAATTGCCGCGCGCTGCTGTTGTCCGCCGGACAATTGCGCTGGATATACGTCGCATTTGTCACCGATGCCCACTTTCTCCAAGTACTTTCGCGCGCTGGTTTCAACTTCCGACTTGTCGCGACCCAGAACGGTAACTGGTGCTTCCATAACGTTTTGAAGGATGGTCATGTGAGCCCAAAGGTTGAACTGTTGGAACACCATCGACAGATTTGTGCGAATTCGCAGAACTTGTTTGGGGTCTGCTGGTCGGCGATTGTTGCCGCTACCGCTCCATCGCACTGGTTCGCCCTTGAAAAGAATTTCACCTTCCTGACTGTCCTCCAGCAGATTGCAGCATCGCAACAGCGTGGATTTGCCTGAGCCCGAAGATCCGATCAAAGAAACTACGTCGCCCCGATGAGCTGTGATATCTACGCCCTTGAGGACTTCGAGATGTCCAAAGCTTTTGTGGAGGTTTCTGATCTGGATAACGGGGTCGGTTTCTGTCACTGGCAATCTCGGAGTGGTTTGTGTTGATGCGGTACTAGGGCCGAAAAAACGAGCCAATGCAATGCGCAAATAAGAATATGTACCGCGTAAACCACCAAATTGACCAAACGTTTTGCTCAAAATTGTCAGTTTCGCGCCATCAATGTCTTTGGTTTGGGCGGGTTGGGAACGGCCAAATACTCTGCGGGCGTTACTTGTGTCAGCCGCTTCAGGTGCAGAAGCCGCCGATCGGATGCAGCAAGGTCGTTGATGGCTGCACTTACTGCCGTCGCGACGCATGCCGCGTCCTGCCCGATGGCCGTGATGTAGGGTAACGCGGGGGTAGGAGGCGTTATTGCAACTTCCCGCAGGGTTTGCCCCAGGTTTGAGTGTTCGGTCAGCAGCGCCCATGTCAGTGCGTCCAAAGACGCGAAATCTGCACGACCTTCGACCACAGCCTGAGCTGAAAGAGCGTGCGCTCCTGTTTCCAGCAGTTTCTCTGGTTTTAGGTTTTGATCCAAGAGATAGGTAATAGGCGCGGCCCAGCCTGATTGTGAAAGCCCTTCGTTATACGCAAATGTACCCGAAACAAGTTCTCTCATTTCCCGGCCGTCTTTTGTACGGGCAACCAGAACCGAGTAATAATGACCCCGTGGACAATGCGGTAGCGCATAGTCTGGTGTGCCCACAAGCTTTACCTGTTCATGCAGGCGCGTCCGGTATGGCATTCCGCAAGTTTGGGCAAACAGTAATTCCGGGTCCAGCCAAACATCCCAAAAGTCGCGGTCCCGGGTCAGATATTGCGGGCCGAAACCAAGATGACCTTGGATCAGCTTCCAGAAACGGTCATTTGCGTCTTTCGTGGCGGGCATGTCGTACATGCCCAGCATCGCGATCACGACTTGGCCGCCTTTTGCCTGGCTAGAGCAGAGTCAACGTCGCTAACGCCCAGCAGACTAACCACCAAACGCAGCAGCGAATCCTCTTCGCCGGTGCGCTGTCCATCTGCCAGCACAACAGACCACATGGCTTGAACTACGCCGAGGCGGTCGCTGTAAGCCACTGCTTCTTTTATCGCGCGAGTGAAACGAACCGTGTCAGGCGCTTCGGCCTCAAGATCTTCCGCCTGCGAACGCAATGCGGCGGCCTCGAACGGAGATAGACCAAATCGCTCGGCCGATATGCGATCAATACGCGCCATTTCGGTGTCGGCATAATCATTATCAGAGCGTGCGATGCGCACCAAAAGAGCCGTCAGGGCCAGACGAGCGTCATCGTCGACCAGCGGATCAGGTTTTGGCTGAGTAAGCCGAGATAGAAAATCACTGAACATGGGCGAGATATAGATCCGGTTTAACTTGCTTCCAACCGCGATTGCACCCTTTCACGCGCGGCCTTGCTGTCGTTGAAACTCAACCCCATTGCAATACGGGCTTCTTCTACAATCTTGACCTCGCCCTCGTCGGTGTCGCCGTCGGCCAACACAATCTCCCACAAGGCATCCAGTGCGGCCAAGCGTTCCTTTTCCCCCGTCATCTCGCGGATCAACTTACCGAATGTGTCGGTTTCGGGCGCAGCGGCATGAAGCTTTTCACACGTCGCGCGAACCTTGGCAGCTTCGATGGCGTTATGTTGGTAAAGGCGAGCCAAAATGCGGTCAATAAGGCTGATTTCTTCAAGCTTATAGTCACGGTCAGCTTGCGCGACGCGCACCATCAACGCGCCTAATGCCAGTTCAGCGTCAGGGTCCGGCAGATGTGAGTGCTCTGGCGGGCGAAAAGCCTGAAAGAACTTTTTCAACATAGGGTCAGGTTATCCCATATTTTGTGTTCCGCCAAGTGTTTGCTACACGTCATAGCCTCGGATTATAACTAGATCACCAGTAGACACTGGATCACGCAAAGCTTTTGCGCTTTGGTATCCGACGCTATTGTAGCAGGCCAAGGCGCTTTCGTAGCTGGGGAATTCTATCACAACCGTGCGGTTGCGCGTAGTGCCTTCCATTAAAGTTTGTTCGCCGCCCCTAACCAAGAATTTTGCGCCGTATTCGGCAAAAGGCGCAGCGTTTGCAGCAATGTACTTCTTATATGATTCCATATCGTCAACATCGACATGGGCAACCCAATATCCTTTGGCCAAAAGGTATCCTCCCGCAAATTTTCAGCAGGTTGAGGATGAATGGACTTAAAAGCAATCCCCTATTATGATTGAAATGCAGAACGCGCTTTGTCTTGAAGCCACGCTAACATTTCGCGATAGGGCACAGGGCCGTAACTAATCCGCGCTACACCCAATTCCGCCAATTTGGGAGTATCAGGGGTACCAGGCAGGGCAATGATGTTTACCGGTAGCTCCGTGGAATCACACAGGCGAGCGATAAGCCTTTCATCCCTCAGACCCGGAGCGAAAAACCCGCTGGCTCCTGCATCGGCATATGCCTGAGCTCGTGCCATAGCGTCTTCCAGCATAACCTCGTCATGGGTGTCGGGGTGCGCTTTAAGGAAAATGTCAGTGCGCGCGTTTATGAATGCGGGAATCCCTGCCGCGTCACATCCCTCGCGCATTGCGGCAACGCGCGCTGACTGGGTTTCAATGTCGTATAAATCCTTGGTGCCCACGATTTGGTCTTCAAAGTTGAAACCAACGACCCCTGTTTCAAGTGCGCGTTGGACATTTGCCAGGATACCCAATGGCTTTTCGGCATAAGCGCCTTCAAAGTCCATCGTAACTGGTATGTCGACCGCGTCGACTATCCGGCCTGCGTTGTCCAGAGCCATGTCCAAAGGGATTTTTTGCCCATCCGAAAAACCTTGCGCCATTGCGACAGGGGCGCTGCCTGTTGCCAAGGCTTTGGCGCCTGCGTCCCGTACAGCAGTAGCGCTTCCTGCATCCCAAATGTTATACAGGATGACTGGATTCCCCTTTTCGTGCAGCGAAGTAAATGTTTCTGCATGCGTAATCTGTTTGTTCATAACCGACCTCCTGAAGAATGCAGCGGAAACCTCTAACCATGTATTTGACGTATCGCACAGAAGTGCGTGCCCAAGCCGTCACATTAGGGTGAACTAAAAAATAGAGATCATACCAGCCTGGATGTGTCTTTCGCAGCTCGCACGAAGTCCCTGAACAATGGATGAGGATCGAAGGGCTTTGACTTTAACTCTGGGTGATATTGCACGCCGATAAACCACGGGTGATCCGACCACTCAACGATTTCTGGCAAGCGACCGTCCGGTGACATACCTGAGAAGTTCAAACCCGCTTGTTCCAGCTTGTCACGATATTTTATGTCCACCTCGTAGCGGTGGCGGTGACGTTCTTCAATTGCAGTGCTTCCGTAAACTTCGGCCACCTTGGAACCTTCGCTGAGGACCGCGTCGTAGGCGCCAAGTCTCATGGTGCCCCCTTTGTCGTCGCCTACTTTGCGCTCGACTTTGTGATTACCTTGCACCCATTCCTTTAGGTGATAAACAACTGGTTCAAAACGCCTTTTCCCGGCTTCGTGGTCGAACTCCTCGGACCCGGCCTCGGAAATACCGGCGGCGTTCCGGGCTGCCTCGATGACAGCCATCTGCATACCCAGACATATACCAAGGTAGGGCACTTTATGCTCGCGCGCATATTGTGCTGCTTTAATTTTGCCCTCTGTACCGCGCTCACCAAACCCTCCGGGAACAAGAATAGCGTGGAATCCTTCAAGATGCGGCGCGGCATCCTCGGTGTCAAAAATTTCGGCATCCACCCATTCAACCTTTACCTTGACCCGGTTTGCCATGCCTCCGTGTGTAAGCGCCTCGGCAATCGACTTATAGGCGTCTTCGAGCTGAGTGTATTTGCCAACGATGGCGACCTTCACTTCGCCTTCGGCATTGTGGATACGGTCACTGACGTCTTCCCATTTTGCTAAATCGGGTTTGGGGGCTGGGCTGATTTGGAAAGCGTCCAGAACGGCTTGATCCAAACCCTCTCGGTGATAGGCAAGCGGTGCGTCGTATATCGTAGACAAATCCTGTGCGGCGATCACTGAATCAGGGCGCACATTACAGAACAGTGCCAGTTTCTCGCGTTCTTTAGTCGGAATCGGGCCTTCGGACCTGCAGACCAGAATATCGGGCGCCAGACCGATCGAGCGTAATTCCTTAACAGAGTGTTGAGTGGGCTTGGTTTTTAATTCGCCCGAAGCTTTGATGTAGGGCAGCAGGGTAAGATGCATGAAAATACACTGACCACGTGGTTTGTCCTGGCTGAACTGCCGGATTGCTTCGAAAAAGGGCAGGCCTTCGATATCGCCTACCGTACCGCCGATTTCACACAGCATGAAATCCACTTCGTCCTCGCCGATGGCGATGAAGTCCTTTATCTCATTGGTAACGTGAGGGATCACCTGAATCGTCTTTCCAAGGTAGTCGCCTCGACGTTCTTTTTCGAGCACGTTTGAGTATATCCGTCCGGAACTAACCGAGTCGGTCTTGCGAGCGGCGACCCCGGTAAAACGCTCATAGTGCCCAAGATCCAGATCGGTTTCGGCACCATCGTCGGTCACGAAAACTTCGCCATGTTCAAATGGGGACATGGTTCCGGGATCAACGTTGAGGTAAGGGTCGAGTTTTCGCAATCGGACAGAATATCCCCGCGCCTGCAACAAGGCTCCAAGCGCCGCCGAAGCAAGTCCTTTACCCAAAGATGAAACCACACCACCAGTGATGAAAATAAAACGAGCCATGTTTTTTCGGCTGCTCCCGTGAGACGTCATTATTAGCTGCCCGGCGGTTTAAAAAACCGCAGCACCACGGGACTTCACATATAAAGGATTCGCGTCAAAAGCGCAAGAGAACCGCAAGATGCTGTTGCTGTTCTTCTTTAGGTTTCTAGGTTTTGTGGCTTAGTCGGCCTGTGGGATCAGCGGTGCGTTATCGCCTTGCGCAGGAGGCAGCAAGTCATCGGCCAACGGAACCGCCGGTGTGCTTTCTTCGGTCGGAGCCGATGCGGGTACGCCAAGACGATCAATCACCGAGCTGCCCGAACTTTTCTGGGCCGCGAGAATGGTAAGCGTGATTGACGTAACAATGAAACACGCAGCAAGTATCCAGGTCAACTTGCCCAACGCGGTTGCAGCAGCGCGACCGGTCATGGCACCGCCACCGCCGCCGCCCATGCCAAGGCCACCGCCTTCGGACCGCTGCATCAAGACAACAGCAATCAGGCCAAGGGCCAAGAGGAGGTGGATGATGAGAACGACGTTTTCCATGGTCTTCCTGTGCGGCGTGACGTGTATCGCGTGGTACTTATGCAAGTTTGCAGTCGGGGGCAAGTGATGAGTTGGCCTCCAATTGCGTAATGGGTCAGATCACAGCAAAGGGGCTGGACAGCGTAGCAGGGACTCGCGCATGTTTCGGCCATGCCTCATGATGATCACGATCACCCGCACGCCCTTTTACCGCCCGAACCTGCGCTTCGTGTAAGGGCGCTCGAGACTGTTTTGATCCGCAAAGGTTTGATCGACCCCGCGGCGCTGGATGAAATCATCGACACCTATCAGAACAAGATAGGGCCGCAGAACGGTGCGCACGTGATTGCAAAAGCTTGGACTGATCCTGAATTCAAGCAGGCATTACTGGAAGATGCGACCTCTGTGGTGGCAGAATTAGGGTACCATGGGCGCCAGGGCGAGCACATCGTAGTGGCGGAAAACACTCCGGAACAGCATAACATGGTCGTCTGCACGTTATGTAGTTGCTACCCTTGGCCTCTGTTGGGCATACCACCGGGCTGGTACAAATCCGACGCCTATCGTGCAAGGGCGGTCCGAGAACCTCGTAAAGTGCTGTCCGAATTCGGTGTAACCTTACCCGTAGAAACGGCGGTGCGCGTGTGGGACTCAACCGCCGAAATACGATATCTCGTTTTGCCAATTCGTCCGGAAGGAAGCGAAAGTTTGAACGAAGAGGAGCTTGCTGCGCTTGTAACTCGGGACAGTATGATAGGTACCGGAATGCCAAGGGTGCCGTCATGACAAGAGTGCATGACATGGGTGGTCGTTTTGGCGATGGCGCGGTGACCCCAGAACCTGTGGATGCCCCTGTTTTTCAACATGACTGGCATGCGCGGGCTTTGGCGGTAACCCTTGCCGCTGGATCGTTGGGGCAATGGAATATCGACATATCGCGCCACGCCAGAGAAAAACTGTCACCAAAGGATTACACCCGGTTTTCTTATTATGAAAAGTGGATTTCAGCGCTTGCAGATCTCTTGGTCGAAAGCGGAGTTTTAACAGAGAATGATCTAAAAAATGTCGAAGAGGCTGGGGAACACCCGCTGGCAGACCGGAAATTGAAAGCCGAAGCTGTTGCAAAAGTACTGGCAAGTGGCGGCCCCGCAGATAGACCCTCAGATATACCATTTGCTTTTGATGTAGGGCAGGCAGTCCTTACAACGCGGCCTGCCGCTAATAGGTTGGTTGATGGCGGCCATACCCGTTTGCCTGCCTATGCTGCCGGGGCAAAAGGAAGAATACTGATGGTCCATGGAACTCATGTGTTGCCTGATTCCAGCGCGCATCGATTGGGGGATGCTCCAGAGCCACTCTACGCGGTTGCCTTCCCCGCTGCTGAACTTTGGGCGGATCCGGAGCATCCGAAAGATGAAGTAGTATTGGACCTTTGGCAAAGTTATTTGGAACCCGCATGAGCGGATGCATGTCGCACTCTGCCCCGGAACCAGCCTTTGCTGAGCCATGGCATGCACAGCTGTTTGCAGTGACAGTTGCGTTGAACGAAGCTGGACAGTTTGATTGGCCTGACTGGGCGGTGCGTTTTTCGCAAACACTAAAACGACATGGTTTGGATCGTGAATTGAATGGCGGCAATGACTATTTTTTTGCTTGGTTGGAAACTCTTGAGGCTTTGCTTGAAGAGCAGGGTGCCGCCAGCTCCAACGAAGTTGTTGAACTGCGAGTCGCCTGGGAAGACGCCTACCTTAGTACGCCGCATGGCCAACCCGTTCAGTTGAATGGCGAGTGAGATCTAAAACTCGTCAACTGCGGCGAAAAATCGGTTTCCCTGCTGCGCGAGCCTCGTTATATCAGCCGGGTTTGATATCTCAGCGCAAAAGGACCGGATATGGCCAATGTGGTTGTTGTCGGCGCCCAATGGGGTGACGAAGGAAAAGGCAAGATCGTGGATTGGCTCAGCGAACGGGCTGACGTGATCGCTCGCTTCCAAGGTGGACACAACGCCGGGCATACTCTGGTCATCGACGGTGAAGTTTACAAACTGCATGCGCTGCCATCGGGCGTTGTGCGCGGCGGAAAGTTGAGCGTCATCGGCAATGGTGTCGTGCTGGATCCATGGCATCTGATGAAGGAAATTGGCACGATCCGAGAGCAAGGAGTCGAAATCACACCGAATTCCTTAATGATTGCCGAGAATACCCCTTTGATCCTTCCGATCCACGGAGAGCTAGACCGAGCGCGTGAAGAAGCGGCCAGCAAAGGCACCAAAATTGGAACAACCGGCCGAGGTATTGGTCCTGCCTACGAGGATAAAGTAGGGCGCCGTTCAGTAAGGGTGGCTGACCTAGCCGACGAAGCAACATTGGAAGCTCGCGTAGATCGGGCATTGCAACACCATGATCCGCTTAGAAAAGGACTTGGTATTGTGTCTGTGGATCGCGACGCTTTGGTAGCGCAGCTAAAAGAGATTGCTCCGCAGATATTGCCATTTGCGGCACCGGTTTGGAAGGTTCTGAACGAAAAGCGCAAGGCGGGAAAACGCATCCTTTTCGAGGGAGCGCAAGGAGCTTTGCTCGACATCGATTTCGGTACTTACCCGTTTGTTACCTCGTCCAACGTAATCGCGGGTCAGGCAGCAACGGGCGTGGGAATCGGCCCGGGCTCGATTGATTTCGTACTCGGCATCGTTAAGGCCTATACAACGCGCGTGGGTGAGGGACCTTTCCCAACGGAACTTCACGATTCGGATGGGCAGCGATTGGGTGAACGGGGTCATGAGATCGGAACAACGACCGGTCGTCAACGCCGTTGTGGTTGGTTCGATGCCTGTTTGGTCCGCCAAACTTGTGCGACGAGCGGTGTAAATGGCATCTCACTTACCAAACTGGACGTGTTAGACGGTTTTGAGACATTGAAAATCTGCACTGGATACGACTTGGATGGAGAGCGGCTGGACTATCTTCCGATTGCGGCTGATCAACAGGCACGCTGCACTCCGATATACGAAGAAGTGCCGGGTTGGAGCGAATCCACAGAAGGCGCGCGCAGTTGGGCGGATTTACCCGCAAACGCGATAAAATATGTCCGTCGAATTGAAGAGTTGATTGAATGTCCAGTTGCATTGCTTTCGACCAGCCCGGAGCGGGACGACACCATTTTGGTGACAGACCCGTTTGCTGACTGATGGGCGGTGATCAGAAACCGGGCCTAAGTTATAAGGCGCGACGGAGATGGTCGCTGATGATCCTTGTGATCGGCTTGCCGCTTTATATCGTGGCTGTTGTGACTGTTGTAAACCTTCTCAATCGTCCGCCAATTTGGGTCGAGTTGCTGGTATATATCGTGCTGGGAATTTTGTGGGCACTGCCGTTCAAGTTTGTTTTCCGTGGTGTCGGCAAAGAGGACCCAGATCAAAACGGCAAATGACCGATCTGATTGTTTTTCAATAGTATCTTAAACGAAAATGGGCCAGAGAATGCTCTGGCCCAATAGGGATAAAATTGATTTGCGAGTTGCCTTAGCCTGCGGCGCGCGTGTCGTCCGGGCGGAACCCAATTTCGTTTGATGCAGCAAACCGGCCGCCGCCAGCCTTTTCAATCTTTCCATCGCGCAGCAGCTGTCCAAAGGTACGAAGGCTTTCCTCACGATTGAACGACTCTTGCTTTAGCGACCGCACCTTGTTCATCAATTGTGGACGCGAAAACTGTTCCTGTCCCTCGATAAACGAAAGATATGCAGCGGCCGCCTCCAGAAGATCCGGCAGCGACTGGGCGCCTTGTTCCCGTGCAAAGTGAGCAAACCCGCCTTCTTCTTCATCCACCTCCAGTTCATCTGAAGTAACGCGGCGGGGAGTTACAGGACCCGTATCGCGGTCATCCGTATCTATGCGCTGTTCGGCAACGAGTTTCAGCGGAGCCACAGTAGATCCTGGACGAGGGCTCTTTACCTGAACCTCAGGGCGTCGCGGACTGACAACCGATTCCAAATCGTCGCGATATTCCTTGTCGCTCTTTTCCTTACCCTCTGCACCCTTGCTGGCGCGTTCTGCCTCGGCCGCAGCCACGGCAGTCCGCAGATGTGAATAAGTTTCACGCTGATCCGAGGTTGAAGGATCGTCAAAACGTTCGTCCGCCTTGTCCATAAGGCGCGAAACGTCTTCTTCCAGACCGGTTTCCTCGTGGTAAGCGGTACGAATTGCTAGTTCGGATTCTACCAAAGAGATTTCGTCCAGCAGCCTTGCTTCATCTGCCGCAGTAAGGATGTTCTGATTTGCTTCAGGTTCATCACTTATAGCTTCATCCTGATCTTCCGAAGTATCCTGATCAGCCTCGAGAGTGGTCACAACTTCATCGGGTTCAATTTCCAAGGCTGCGTCGTCTTCGAGATCGGTGAACAGCACGTCACTTGATGCAACTTCGACCTCTTCTTCAGGCTCTTTCTGCTCAGGAATCTCGGCAGCTACCTCAATGGTCTCAGTTATTTCTACGTCGGTTTCTTCAATCTCGCCTTCAAGAAGTACGTCATCCTTAGCATCGACTTCGTCGGGAGCATTGATTTCTTGGATCAGCTCGGCCAAATCCTCGGCAGACGCTTCAGAGATTGGTTCTTGAATAGATAGTTCGTCAGTTTCGGCGACTTCGACTGATGGCGCTTCGGCTGTGGTCGGTTCTTCCTCAACATTTTCCTGCAGATCGCCCGCGCTGAGTGCGCCAGCCTCGAAAGCAGCAGAGATCGCATCGACCGGAGGTTGTGCAGGGGAAACGAATCCGCCGCCGTCTTCTTCGTCTTCACTGTATCGCGATGTGGTCTCACCAGAATGCGAAACAACAGCGCGAATGCGCTGCAACTTAGCTGCGATACTGTCTTCTTCGGCGGATTCACCCGCTTCGGAATCTGCAAAAAACTCTGCAGTGTCGTCAGCTGACGGTGTTTGTTGTGAAACAGTGGTGGGGGCCACAACCGAAGGCGACGCTGGGCCCGGCACTTCGTCAGCTGCGCGCAGCAGCAAACCGTCGTCGCTTTGGCTGGCTTCAATGTTTCGGGCGCGATTGCGTTGTGCAATTTGGGTCAACATTTCAGCGTCTGGCTGGGGGGGCTCGGAACCGAAATAACGGTCATCCGCTGCAAGATCGCGGAAGTATTCGGCAATCGCTTTCATTGTCTCAAACGAATCGTCGAAACCTTCCAATGTGCAGGAGAATGTACCGTAAGAAACGGTTAACACCTTGTTGTTCTGTACCATCAGACGCAGGTCCTCTACAAACTACCAAGTCACATTGTTGGGCGGAGTGCCCACCAATCGACTCTTAACTTTGCCTATGAGTCTATCATTTTGTGGTCTCATTATGTCCAAAACCGGGAATTATGGTCAATCTTGCCAAAATCAAACCAATTGTACGCGCTGAGGAGCCAATAGCGCTATTCGGCGGTGGCAAGATCGGCCCGCAAGATTTGAGTTTGGCGCTGAGTCGCGTCGATCGCTTGGTGGCCGCGGATGGCGGCGCGGCAATTCTTATCGATTCGGGTCACATGCCGGAGGCAGTAATCGGCGATCTGGACTCACTGGAACCACGACACCGAGATCGGATCCCTCCGGACCGTCTATTTCCGATCACCGAACAGGACAGCACCGATTTTGACAAGTCACTGCGTCATATTCAGGCGCCCTTGGTTTTGGGTTTGGGGTTTCTTGGCGAGCGAGTGGATCATAAACTGGCGACTTTTAATTCTCTTATCAGGCGCCAAGACCGTCCCTGCGTTCTGTTGGGTTCCAAAGAGATCGTGTTTCATGCTCCGCCACAGATTGAGTTGCCAATTGAACCTGAGCAAACCGTTTCGCTGTTTCCTTTGCGTCGCGTAACGGGGAGCAGCAAGGGGCTGGAGTGGCCGATTGACGAACTGGTAATGGAACCCGATGGTTTGGTAGGAACTTCGAACAAAGCGGTTGCGAATGTCGAGCTGCGGATCGACGGTCCTGGGCTACTTGTGATCCTCCCGCGTAGCGCGCTGGATATCGTTATGCAGGCGTTTCTGTCGGGCCAGACTGGACGCTGGCCCGCTCCCG
Organism: Ruegeria sp. YKSD179; assembly: GCF_059612885.1. Taxonomy (NCBI): domain Bacteria; kingdom Pseudomonadati; phylum Pseudomonadota; class Alphaproteobacteria; order Rhodobacterales; family Roseobacteraceae; genus Ruegeria; species Ruegeria sp. YKSD179. The sequence goes on from NZ_JBXWRL010000007.1 coordinate 77,356, forward strand.
TAGAATGACGTAAAGCCCTGCGGCGATCGTGATTAATATGCCAATTGCAGCGATTCCATTGGGTAGATCATTGAAGACCAGCCACCCGATCAGGGTTGCGACAGGAATTTCCAAGTACTGCATGGGGGCTAGCGTGGCGGACGGCGCATACCGCAAAGACCACGTCATCATTAGGTGGGCAAGTGTTCCGAGTAGGCCAATTGCAAATAAAAGCCAGTGAACATCCCTGTCGGGAATGATCAAGGAGATTTCCCAGATTTCACTAAAGGTACCAATAGCAAGCATTGGCATTAGAACGACGCTCGCCATTAGGCCTGAGACAGCTTGAAGAGCTATTGGGTCGGTGTCCTTGGCAATCTGTCGTGTCACGAGCATGAACAACGCAAAGACTACTGCTACAAACAAAGGCAGTAGCGCCGGAGCCCCGACTTCGGCAAAGCTGGGTTGGATGACAAGCAATGTACCGAGGAAACCGACAATACATGCGATCAACCGGCGCGGCCCAACCTCTTCGTTCAAAACATATCGGCCCAACAGCAACAATATAGAGGGCATGACAAATGCGATGGCGATTGCATCCGCCAATGGCAGGTATTGCAAGGCGCTGAACATCGCCGCGATACCGAGAATATGCAAAACGGTACGAAGAACCGTCAATCGCAACACGCGCCCATGCATGCGGAACGATCTACGGGTCAGCACTACTAATGGAACTAATATCACAGCCTGAGCAGCAAAGCGGACAAACACAAGGAGGCCGACAGGGGTCGACTCTGCCAACAGCTTGGCCATGGCGTCGCCCCAAGGGGCGAGTACACAAAAACCTAGCATCAGAAAGATGCCGAATACGGGCCGATCTTGAGTCATTACGGAGACGCTAACTTCTTACCAAGTAAGTGAAAAGGTGCCTCGCGCATTAATTTTCAACTATTGGTTGATACTTGGTGTAATCCGGTCCGATACAGCCGGGTAACTCGTCGCTCAGCGCCAACCAACTTAGTTTTTCTTCAACTGCAACGTTGAGCGAAGGTTCCAACAGACCGGGATTTTCGAGTGTGGCAACATACAAATGCATGACGTCCGACATTTTGACGGATCTAAATGAAATCGGAGTGCCGCAATGTGAGCAAAACGAACGCTCTACTCCGGGTGACGAAGCAAAACGCTTTGGTTCCTCACCCGTCCATCTCCACTGGCCGTCCCGAACTCCGAAATAGGTGGTCATCGGAGCTGCGCATTGGCGTCGGCAACTGTCGCAATGGCAATTCACGCAAGAAAGTATTGGCAGATCGACTTCGAAGCGGACTGCGCCGCATAAACAATGTCCTTGCATGGAATTCCTCGGATTTTGAAGTTTAAGGTTGGTGTCAGCAATTAGGCACGTTGACAGCCAGACCACCCAATGAGGTCTCCTTGTACTTCTCGTGCATGTCAAGCCCGGTTTGGCGCATGGTCTCAATGACTGCGTCCAGCGGCACAAAATGCTTTCCATCGCCGCGCAGTGCAAGTGATGCGGCAGAGACGGCCTTTATCGCGCCGAGACCATTGCGTTCGATACACGGTACCTGAACAAGACCCGCGACTGGATCGCAGGTCATACCTAAATGATGCTCGAGAGCGATTTCGGCCGCGTTTTCCACTTGCTCGGGAGAACCACCTAAAACTGCACACAAGCCGGCTGCAGCCATCGCAGAAGCGCTGCCGACCTCGGCTTGGCAGCCCGCCTCGGCGCCTGAAATCGAGGCATTGAACTTCACCAAACCACCAATGGCCGCAGCGGTGAGCAGGAAATCTTCAATCTTATTTTCTGACGCTCCCGGAACATGATCAAGATAATAGCGTATAACCGCAGGCAAAACGCCCGCTGCGCCGTTTGTCGGGGCAGTGACGACTTGACCCCCGGCGGCGTTTTCTTCATTCACCGCCATGGCATAAACGCTCATCCAATCGTTTATGGTATGCGGTGCATTCAGGTTCATTCCTCGTTCGGCTTGCAAAGCGTCATAGATACCCTTGGCGCGGCGGCGTACGTGCAATCCGCCTGGCAGAATGCCATCGGTTGTCAGTCCTCTTTCGATACAATCGTTCATTACTTGCCAAAGCCGCGCCGATCCTTTCGCGAAACCGTCGGCGCATCCACGGGCTATTTCGTTGTCCCGCTTCATTTGAGCTATGCTTTTGCCGCTATCTTTTGCCATCTGCAACATTTCGACCGCAGATTTGAAAGGGAAGGGAACCGGGGCTCCTTCTTCCGTTGCCTTGCCTTCGGCCAACTCTTCTTCGGTCAACACAAAACCGCCGCCGATCGAGTAATAAACCTGCCGTAAGATGACATCGCCCTGAGCATCGGTCGCCATTAGGATCATTCCGTTGGCGTGACCGGGCAAGGTGTTGTCGAAATCAAAGGTCAGGTCAGTCTTTGGGTCGAATGTGAGAGTGGGTAGTCCTTCGGGCGACACGGACTGGGTTTCGGCTATGTTTGCAAGAGCGATTTCAGCCTTTTCGTGATTGTAGGTATCGGGAACAAAGCCGGCTAACCCGAGAATTGTCGCCCGGTCTGTCGCGTGACCCACGCCTGTAAATGCCAGTGAACCGTGCAGCGAACCGCGCAGACCAGTGAATTCGAATGGTGAGGAACGCAGCAACTCCAAAAACCGTGCAGCTGCCACCATCGGTCCCATGGTATGCGAAGATGACGGGCCGATGCCCACTTTGAACATATCGAAGACAGAAAGAAACATTTCAGGTTGCAGACCCTTCTGGAGGATTGGCGTAATTTGGCGCAGTAAAAGGTGTAGCTCCCAAGGCCTCTGCAGCGACAGCTGCTCGTGTCGCTGGACGCGACTCCAGTTGCATCAGAATAGACTGCAGGTGGGGTGTGTCGGATAGCTGGAGCCAGCTACGATCCTCGCCAGAAGGATAAAGCGCCATCCAGCGCATCATGCAGGCAATGTAATAGGTTAAGATCGAAGGTTGTTCCGCTTTCAGCCAGTCCGGTTTAGTTTTCGCAAGAGCATCCAGCACACTTAGATGCCGCCGCAAACGACGCTGTACTCCCGAACGTAATGCTTGGGCGTACGAGGGATCGATATAAGCGTCGGCGTAGAAAACAAGGCGTAGGTCGGCGTGCAATGTATTTGATGCAAAGAACAGCCATTTCAAAAACGCCGCGCGATCCAGACTTTCTGGGCTTGGGGCCAATTGCCCGTGTCTGTCGGAAAGCCATAGCAAGATTGCCGCAGTTTCAAAAATCGGCCCCTGTTCGGTTTCCAGCACGGGGATCAAACCATTTGGATTGAGATTTCGGTAAGTTTCACTGTTTTGTTCGTTGCTGCGGCGGTCAACCAAAACAGTTTCAAAGGGCAGGCCCATCTCTTCTAGTGCCAGTCGGATCACCAGCGATGCATTGTCGGGCGCGTAATGTAGGCGGTAGCGTGTTTTCATGTCTCCTATGTAAGCGAAGTGATTGCATAGCGAAGACCTGATTGCGACGCTTCCCATTGGAAACGCGTATTGGGTTGGACAGTTAATATTGGTGCAAGCAAGATTGGCTCTCGCAGTTGCTGAAAGCTTTCCGTATATAACCCGCAGAAGACTGAGGGGAAGTTGCCATGACTGGTGAAATGTCGCCGATTGAACAGGCTAAATTCGTTGCGGCCAACCGCGCGGCTGAACTCGTTCAGGACGGGATGCGTGTCGGGCTTGGAACCGGATCAACGGCCGCATGGTTGGTTCGACGCCTGGGAGAGCGTGTGTCGAAAGAAGGGCTGAAAATTCGGGGTGTGCCAACTTCGACCGCGACAGCCCAACTGGCGCGAGAGGTCGGAATAGAAGTCGTTTCACTGGACCAAGCAGGATGGTTGGATCTGACTATCGATGGTGCCGACGAGTTTGATGGCGAGTTAAACCTGATCAAGGGCGGCGGGGCGGCTTTGTTGCAGGAAAAGATTGTGGCCACTGCAAGCGATCAAATGGTGGTAATCGCAGATGCTGGCAAAGAAGTGGAAACACTGGGCGCCTTCCCTTTGCCTGTGGAAGTGATCCCTTTCGGATGGCAAACAACAAAATTGCTGATCGAAGAGGCGTTGGACACAATGGATGTGCTTGGTAACTCAGTCACGTTACGCATGAACAGTGAGGCTCCCAAGGTCACGGATGAGGGCAACCACATTCTGGACCTGCATTTGAAGCGAATAGGTAACGCTCGGCAATTGGCGCTTGTTCTCAATCAAATCCCAGGCGTTGTGGAGAATGGTCTTTTTATCGATATCTGCGACAAAGTTGTTATCGGCCACGGGGATGGCAGGGTCGAACTGCGCAATTTGAATGAAGGTACAGTGGAAGTAGGTGAGCCCCGAAGTGGAGATAACCTGTTTTCCGATCTCGCAGGTTGAGCGGTGGTCAAGATGCTGAGTTCAGGGCTCAGGACATTCGGACTTTCGAACGTAGCGGGGTTGGCGGATATCAGGTCGCTCCCGAATACACATTGACTTTTAGTGAGCTGAACGAAGGAAACCAGCATGAGCTTTGACTATGATCTGTTTGTCATTGGTGGCGGATCAGGTGGCGTCCGTGCTGCGCGCGTCGCGGCAGGCGAAAACGGGGCCAAAGTGGCGCTGGCAGAAGAGGACCGCTATGGCGGCACCTGCGTAATTCGGGGATGTGTTCCAAAGAAACTAATGGTCTTTGCTAGCGAATACGCCGGTATGGTTGGGGAAGCACAGGCCTATGGCTGGGATATTGAGCCCGGGACATTCAATTGGGACAGCTTCCGCAGCAAGCTTCATAAAGAATTGGATCGACTGGAAGGTATCTATCGCAACATCCTGAAAAACAATGGCGTAGAAACATTTGATCAACGCGCGCGCCTCGTCGATGCACACACAGTTGAAATGGCGGATGGAGCACGCAAGACAGCTAAACATATTCTGGTGGCGACCGGAGGAAGACCAGTTGTACCTGATTTTCCCGGTTCGGAACTGGCGATTACTTCAAATGAAATATTTCATCTGGAGAAACTGCCGGAAACCATGCTGATCGTTGGGGGCGGCTACATAGCGTGTGAATTTGCCGGGATAATGAACGGAATGGGTGTAAAGACTACGCAATTCTATCGAGGAGCTCAGATTCTTCGTGGTTTTGACGATGAGGCACGCGGCTTGATAAGTGAAGAAATGTGCCAAAACGGAATTGACCTGCATCTGGGCACCAACGTGCTTGAGATGGAACGGCGTGGCGACAAGATTTGGGTCAAAGCGACTAATGGATCAGAGCTGCTGTTTGATGTCGTGATGTTCGCAACCGGACGTACGCCGAACTCGGATGATTTAGGCCTTGAGGCGCTGGGCGTCGCGCGGGGAAGAAAAGGTGAAATCATCGTCGATGAGTACAGCCAAACTGGTGTTCCGTCGATTTTTGCGATTGGCGATGTGACCGACCGCGTGAACCTGACGCCTGTTGCAATTCGTGAGGGGGTGGCCTTTGTGGAAACGATTTTCAAAGGCAATCCGACACCCGTCGATCACGAGTTGATTCCGACTGCGATTTTCACTCAACCCGAAATGGGAACTGTTGGTCTCAGCGAAGAAGAGGCCGCAGAGCAAGAGCCGATCGAGGTTTACGCGACTTCGTTCAAACCAATGCAAAAGGCATTTGCCGGGGGAACGCAGCGTGTGCTTATGAAACTGATCGTCAGTCAGGCTTCCCGAAAGGTGTTGGGTTGCCACATTGTTGCACCCGGCGCGGGAGAGATGATCCAGTTGGCCGGCATCGCCGTAAAGATGGGCGCAACCAAAGAAGATTTTGACAGAACGGTTGCGGTTCATCCAGTGATGGCCGAAGAACTGGTGACGATGCGGCAACCTGTTCGCACTGCTTGATTTGCAAGCGCGCGCACACAAGTTACAAGGGACCCCGTGATCACACGGACCTAAATGAAGGAACAGACACATATGGCGGGCAACAGCGGTGGCCCCTGGGGGGGCGGAGGCTCATCCGGCGGCGGAGGAAATCGGGGCAACAACGGCGACGGGCGTAAACCCCCCGAAGGCGATGGCCCACAGATTCCCGAAATCGACGAGCTTATGAAAAAAGGGCAGGAACAGCTGCGCGTGTTGATGGGTGGTCGTGGCGGTTCGGGTCGAGGCGGCAATGGTTCGGGTTCCGGGGGGGGTGGACCAGCTTTTACGAAGGGCACTGTCGCGGTCGCCATAGTTGCTGCAGCGATATTGTGGGGAGTGGCGAGTTTCTACACAGTTAAGCCCGAAGAACAGTCGGTTGAACTGTTTCTGGGTGAGTTTTCTGCTGTTGGAAACCCAGGCCTGAACTTCGCGCCTTGGCCAGTTGTAACGGCGGAGGTCATTCCAGTAACACGCGAACAGACCGAGGACATGGGCGGCGCGCGTGGCAGTGATGATGGTTTGATGCTGACCGGCGATGAAAATGTCGTCGATATTGACTATCAGGTTGTGTGGAACATCAATGACCCGGCCAAGTTCCTGTTTAACTTGCGCGATCCCCGACAGACGATCCGGGCCGTTTCGGAATCAGCGATGCGCGAGATTATCGCGCAAAGCGAGCTCGCTCCGATCCTGAACCGAGATCGCGGTATTATCGCCGACCGATTGCAGGAGCTGATCCAGTCTACGATGGACAGCTACGATTCGGGTGTGAACATAATCCGTGTGAACTTTGACAAAGCTGACCCACCGCAAGACGTAATTGCCTCATTCCGGGATGTTCAGGCTGCCGCACAAGAACGCGACCGTCTTCAGAACGTGGCCGATGCCTATGCGAACCGCGTCCTCGCTGAGGCGCGAGGTGAAGCAGCTCAGGTTCTTGAGGAAGCAGAGGCCTACCGCGCCCAGCAGATAAACAGCGCGATGGGTGAAGCAAGCCGTTTCAGCGCGGTCCTGGAAGAATACTCTAAGGCTCCGGAAGTGACCCGAAAACGCCTGTACCTCGAACGCATGGAGCAGGTGTTGGGTGATGTGGACAAGATTATCATAGACGAGAATTCAACCGGTCAAGGGCAAGGCGTCGTGCCTTATTTGCCGCTGAATGAATTGCGTCGCAACCAGGCTGAGGAGAGCAACTGATGCGTAAGTCAACATTAATCCTGCCGGTTGTTTTTGTCGCCATCGTTGCAGTTTTGTCCTCGATTTTCATCGTTGACGAACGTGAACGCGCCTTGGTCCTGCAGTTTGGCCGGGTCGTCGCCGTCAAGGAAGAGCCGGGTTTGGCATTCAAAATTCCTCTAATTCAGGAAGTTGTTCGCTACGACGACAGGATTCTGTCGATTGATGTTCAACCGCTGGAAGTCACGCCTCTGGATGATCGGCGATTGGTCGTAGATGCTTTTGCGCGGTATCGAATTGCCGATCTTGAGCAGTTCCGGCAAGCCGTAGGTGTAGGCGGAGTGCCGGTCGCAGAGGATCGTTTGGATCGAATCTTGCGCGCAGAAACTCGTGAAGTTCTGGGTTCGGTCTCGTCTCGGGATATTCTAAGTTCGGATCGTGCCGCGCTGATGCTGCGAATTCGTAACAGCGCGATTGCAGAAGCACAGGCGCTTGGTGTCAATGTAATCGACGTACGGCTCAAGGCTACTGATCTGCCGCAGGCCAACCTGGAAGCTACATTCGATAGGATGAAGGCCGAGCGGGAACGCGAGGCCACTGATGAACGTGCCCGCGGTAACGAGGCGGCGCAGCGTGTGCGAGCGCAGGCGGACAGGACAGTGGTGGAGCTTGTATCGGATGCACGCCGCGAAGCTGAGATTATTCGAGGCGAGGCGGATGCCGAGCGAAATGCGATCTTTGCCGAAGCTTACGGCGCAGATCCTGAGTTCTTTGAATTTTACCGTTCGCTCTCGGCCTACGAGCAGGCTCTGGGCGGGGGAAATAGTTCGATGGTGCTCAGTCCGGACTCCGATTTCTTCAACTATCTAAAGTCGCCCACAGGGCAGGCGGCCCAGTAATGGGTTTGATCCTACTGGCCATTGGGCTGGTATTGATTGTCGAGGGGCTGGCCTATGCGCTGGCCCCTTCGTTAATCGAGCGCATGCTCGAAGCGCTCCGTTCCTTGCCAGAGCAAGCGAGGCGAATTGCAGGTTTGCTTTGCGTTGTCAGTGGATTTGTCTTGGTTTGGGCAGCATATCAAATGGGTTTCTGATCCTGTGGTTTCACTTGACAGTGATTTCCCAGCGATCACGAGTTGCGGGTTAGGACAAACTGACTACATTGGTCAGTAAGTATGGGGGCCTTCGGGCCGTCACAGTAAGAGTTGTCTACAAGGAGACCCCAAGTGCAGGCGAAATCGCGCAGTATTTCCGTCCGGCGGGACGATGCAAGTGTCATGGTACGGTTAATGTGGCTGACTATTGTCGGGGCTCTGCTTGTTTTGGCACAAACAGTCGCTGCGCAAGCGCGCGGTGAAAGTCTGGCGCCGCTAGCGGAACAAATAAGCCCGGCGGTAGTGAATATTACAACCTCGACACTCGTTGAAGGACAAACCGGCCCACAGGGGATCGTGCCGGAAGGCTCTCCTTTCGAAGATTTTTTCCGCGAATTTCAGGATCGTAATGGTGACGATGACAATCGCCCTCGCCGTAGCAACGCTTTGGGGTCAGGATTTGTCATTTCAGAGGATGGCTTCATCGTCACCAACAACCACGTGATCGCTGAGGCCGATGAAATTCTAGTGGAGTTTTTTCCGGGCGACGGACAGCCTGTCAAAGAGCTGCCCGCCAAAGTGATTGGAACCGATGAAAAAACGGACATCGCGCTGCTTAAGGTTGAAGCAACGGGACCTTTGAAATACGTGACATTCGGTGACAGCGATACCGCGCGTGTGGGTGATTGGGTTATCGCAATGGGTAATCCCCTGGGTCAGGGTTTTTCAGTATCGGCAGGAATCGTTTCGGCAAGAAATCGTGCTTTGAGCGGGTCCTATGATGACTATATCCAAACCGACGCGGCTATTAACCGTGGAAACTCGGGTGGGCCCCTATTCAACATGGATGGAGAAGTAATCGGCGTTAATACCGCGATTCTGTCGCCTAATGGAGGGTCTATTGGGATCGGTTTTTCGATGGCGTCGAATGTGGTCATCAAGGTAGTTGACCAGCTGCGCGAATTTGGTGAAACGCGTCGAGGTTGGTTGGGCGTCCGAATTCAGGATGTGACCGAAGACATGGCAGAAGCGATGGGCTTGGATAAGCCTGGCGGAGCTTTGATCAGCGATGTTCCGGAAGGACCAGCTAAAGAGGCGGGACTGTTAGCAGGTGATGTCATCCTCAGCTTTGATGGCGTCGAGGTTGAAGACACGCGTGGGCTGGTGCGGCAAGTTGGTGAAACAACCGTTGGTAAGTCAGTGCGTGTCGTTGTGCACCGTGACGGAAGCACGCAGACCGTATTGGTGACACTGGGCCGCCGGGAAGATGCAGAACGTGTGGAAGAGGAAGAAGTCGAAGCGATAGAGGAGCAGGATGAAGAGAACAAGGACATTCTGGGTCTCACGGTTTCGCCACTGACTGAAACACTGCGCGAAGACATGGGTTTGGACCCTGAAATGGAGGGCTTGGTCGTTTCGAACGTCGACGAAGCCTCTGAAGCGTTTGCCAAAGGGTTGCGTGCCGGTGATGTGATCACCGAGGCTGGCCAACAAAAGGTAGCTTCGATCAGCGACCTGGAAGCTCGCATGGAAGAGGCAAGAGAAGCTGGCCGTAAATCTCTCCTTCTTCTTGTTCGACGCGGGGGTGAGCCACGGTTTGTTGCGTTGAGCCTGGAAGAATAGCGCTCTATCCACGGTTAAGAAGCTATAGGTCGGGGCGATGGTTCCGACCTAGCTGACTTTAATTTGGCCAGCAGTTTTTGTACCTTTGAAAAGTATAGAGCCATATGCCTGTAATGGCATATGGCTCCTGTACAGGGAGAGGTCGGTGGACAGATATCGGGGATGATAACCCGACCTCCTACGGTAACAGGAATCATCTTACTGCCGAAGCAGGCACAGGTATGTGAACCCGGTCACAGCCGGACGTTTCGTCAGATTAAGTCTGACTCCGCCAGCTGTTGTAGGGCGGCGATGTCGTGAATTTGAACACCTCCGCGCGAGGCCTCGACAACATTTATGCGTTTCCAGCCAGAAATAGTTTTGGACACAGCTTCTCTCGTTGCGCCGACAAATTCTGCCAGCTCACTCTGCGACAAGGTAATGCGCTGTGACGGGTCGTCTTGTAAATTTGCAAGGTGCAACAGCTTACGTGCCAATCGCACGGGCATTGGCAAGAAAACCTGCTCGTTCAATTGGCTTCCCATCCAACGCATCCTCAGTCCAGCAAGGCGGATCATATCGACCGCCAAATCAGGGTGTTGGCGAATCTGGTCCATCACGTCTTTCTGACGAACCCTTAGTACCCTAGACTTTTCAGCCGCAGTTACTGTTGCAGTTCGCGGTCCATTGTCGAAAAGCGCGATTTCTCCAAAAACCTCGCCAGGGCGCATCAAGCTAAGAGCCAGCTTTCGCCCGCTCATCGCTAGAAAGGAAACTTCCAACGTGCCGTCGAGAATTGCAAAAAGAGCGTCTCCTTCGTCGCCTTGCTCAAAAAGAACGTCACCGCGATTCAGAGTAAGCTCAGACGCTTGGGCGGCGAGCATCGAGCGCAGCCGTTCCGAAGCTTTCGAAAGGAATCCGCTGTTTGGAAATTCCATCATATGAGTGCGCGATTCTCTGCTAAAGTGGTGCCGGTGGTTACTCAACCTTCCACAGGTTGAACGCTAAGCCAAGGATTTTTCAAATTTCTTGCATTCTGCACCGGCGACAAAAACCGCTCATTGCTTGTCGGGGTCGTCCATATAGCTCTGCAACATGCTGAATTGCAGCATCAGAAATACCATCAGAGCGATAGGAAAGCCGAAGGTTTCGATCTTTACCCACAGATCGGTCGATAACGTGCGCCAGACTAACTCGTTGGCTGCCGCCAGAATTGCAAAGCATGCGCATAGACGACGCGTCAGAATCATCCAACCCTCATTTCTCATCGGCAACATCCCATCCAGCACATATGCCAGGTACGACTTACCTTGAAGCAGCCCAATGCCAAGTATGGCTGAAAAGAACCCATAGACCAGCGTGGTTTTCATTTTGAAAAACCGCTCGTCATTGAACCACGCGGTAAGCCCGCCGAAGAAAATCACCATAAACGCAGTGAAAATCTGCATTCTGCTAAGCTTACCCGTCAGCAGCCACAGAATACCCATCGCGCCCAGCATCAACGGCACAAAAATAACCGTTGCGACGATAAAGCCAGAGTATTCGACATTTCCGATTAGAAAGCTGTCATCACGCAGACGCAGGTAGATAAAGAAAAAGGCGAGTGGGGGACCAAGCTCTAACGCTTGTTTGAGAAAAGGGTTAATTTCTTTTTTGCCTGTCATGATCTGCGTCCTGCTGATTACCCGCCCATTTCAACTATTATTGCGCCGAGTGCAATCAATGCCATCAGTGCTATTCGTCTGGGACCCACGGTTTCCTTCAAAACTAACCAGCCAATCAGTGCAGCAAACACCGTCGACGTTTCCCGCAAAACTGCGGCTTCGCCAACTTTGTCCAATCGTGTCGCCAGCATGATCGATCCAAAAGAAAGTGGTGCGATAATGCCGCCTGAAACTCCGCGAAGCATTAGTGGACCAAGCGTTGGGCGGTTGATCATGGCCCGCCACCTCAAAAACGCATAGATCGGCATCACGGCACCATCGATCATGAAAAACCAGGCTAGAAACGTGAAAGGGTCGGCTGTGGCGCGGATACCGTATGCATCGTAAGTGGTGTAAAGCGCCACGAATAATCCCGTTGCAATCGCTAGCGTCAAGGCGATCCCCAGAGTTTCCCGGTCGGTTTCCAGATATCGAAGGTTGTACGCGGCTAGCCCAAAGATTCCTGACAGCAGTACCAATACACCCAACCACTGCGTGCCGGAAAAAGTTTCCCCAAACAACAGATATGCGCCGATTACAGTAAATAAGGGTCCAGTGCCGCGTACAACAGGGTAGACCACCGTATAGGAGCCTTTTGTGTAGGCCAAGGCCTGCAGAGTCTTATAGGCAATGTGGATCAACCAAACCACGCCAAAGATGGGCCACATGTATGGTTCGGGCCAAGGCACCACGAACAGTGCAAATGGCGCGGCCATCAGGCAATAGCTGGCGTCGATAGCACCGCGTGAAAGCCAGGGATCGTGGCGACCTTTCTGAAGAGCGCCGAAGACGGCGTGCAGAAAAGCCGCCATAACAGCAAGCAATAGTGCCAGCCTATGACCGGCATCGGTGCCTTCCAATGAGATCAGCCAGTCGCTCAAGTCTCGCTTCTTTCGAAAGATGATGGATAATGGGGCCCGACAAATCGGGTCTCAAGTAGTGCAATTCAGGTCAAGAATTTATCAGTCTTGGTCAAGACCGGTAAGCGCGGCAGCGAACTCATCTGGATCGAATGGGGCGAGGTCGTCAATCTGCTCGCCAACACCAATCGCGTGAATTGGCAAGCCGAATTTATCCGCAAGGGCAACCAGAACACCACCTTTTGCTGTCCCGTCAAGTTTTGTCATTACAAGCCCCGACACGTCGGCTAGGTTGCGAAATGTTTCTACCTGGCTGAGCGCGTTTTGCCCGGTGGTCGCGTCCAGAACCAACAGAGTGTTGTGAGGGGCGGTTTCGTCCTTCTTGCGAATAACGCGGACAATCTTGGCCAGTTCTTCCATCAGGTCGGCACGATTTTGTAGACGGCCAGCAGTATCGATCATCAGCAAATCCGCTCCGTCTTCCTGTGCCTTGGTCAACGCGTCGAAAGCCAGGGAGGCTGGGTCACTTCCTTCGGGCGCGGTCAAAACCGGTACGCCAGCGCGGTCGCCCCAAACTTGCAACTGTTCAACTGCTGCTGCGCGAAACGTATCACCGGCAGCGATTACCACTTTTTTTCCAGCATCTTTGAACTGGCTGGCGAGTTTTCCAATCGTAGTGGTTTTGCCTGATCCGTTGACACCGACAACCAAAACCACTTGCGGGCGCTTGGGATAGATCGGCATAGGTTTAGCGACTGGTTCCATAACCCTTGCCACTTCCTGTGCTAGTAGCTGCTTGATTTCGCGAGTAGAAAGTTTCCGGCCAAAACGCCCCTCGGCCATATTGGAGGTAACGCGCAGCGCGGTGTCTACACCCATGTCTGAGGCAATTAACAGCTCTTCAAGCTGTTCCAGCATATCGTCATCCAATGTTCGGCGAATTACCGTGTGATTTTCGTTTCGCCCAAACAGCCGGTTCAACACACCTTTAGGTTTTTCGACGGCCACTTCGGGCGGAGGCGGCACGGGCATGGGATCAGCTGGTTCAGGGGCTACTGGTTCAACAGGTTGCGGTGCTGGCGTCGTTTCGGGGACTTCCGGAACCGGTTGCGGCTCTGGTTCGGGGTCAGGAATGACGGGATCGGGCGAGACTGTTTCCTCGCCACCTTCTTCGACAATTGCTTCAAGCCCTTGTTCAAGCCGGGAAGATGATTTGAACAACCGGTCCTTTAGCTTTGAGAAAAATGCCATTTACAGTCTCCGCAGGTGTTCCCTTCACCTAATGCGGATTTGCAGCGGTTGCAAAGGGTCCCGAATAGACGACCAAAAATTCTGTCTGTGCACAACAATAAAGCTGCCAGATCAGTTAAGTAGTTTGTTTCTGCGCCGGGTAGAGTCAAAGTAACAGAAACTCGTTGGTTGCAAGGTTTTAGTCCAAAGAGATAGACGTGACCGCCGCCAGCAAAGCAATTGGCGTTGAGGGATAGCATCTGACACTATGGCGACATGTTAAGAAACCTTGTGATTCTTGTCGCGCTGTCCACCCAGGGCGCAATGGCGCAAACTGCTCTGTCCGGGTCCGAGTTTGATGCCTATACACGAGGAAAAACTCTTTTTTATGGTTTTGGCGGAACGGTTTACGGCGTTGAACGTTATCTGCCCAATCGCCGTGTAATCTGGTCCTTTTTGGATGGTGATTGCCAAAATGGCGTTTGGTACGAACGAGATGGTCAGATTTGCTTTGTGTACGAAGACCGGCTGGATCCGCAATGCTGGGTTTTTACCCAAACCGAGAAAGGATTGGTTGCGCAGTTCGAAGGGGACCCATCGTCAACAGAGCTGTACGAGGCAGATGATTTAGGCGAAGAAATGATCTGCTATGGACCAGACGTAGGAGTCTAATAGCAAAGATGATTAATGCGTTTTGCACCTTCAGAAGCCTTGATGAGCTTAACGAGCGAACAACTCCGGAAGATTTTGACCAGCAACCTCAAATTTTATCGTTCCGAGCCAACTGTTTAACCTAGAATAGTGAGCCTTGATCAGGCGGAGCAGGTTTTTGTTTTTTAGTAGCTGGTTTCGACGTTGTCGATCCGGTTGTCAGCTTTCCATCCGAAAACTCAATTTCAAGCACCTGGTGCCCAGCTGCCTGTGCCTTGGTTGTAATCAACTTATTTTCAGCCCTTACGACCGCGTAACCTCTGTCTAAGGTCGCCCGATAGCTAAGGGTTTCACGTAAGCGATCTGTTGCAACAAGTTGCTGCCGCATGCGCTCCAACCGCACAATTTGCGCCGCGTTCAATCGTTCTGAAAGACGAAGCAGCGCGTCGTTTTGCGCTCCCAACTCCCGTTCTAATGGTCGCCGAGAAAGGCGTGACGAAAGATTTCGCCATCTGTCTTTTCTGGTGTCGACCAAATTGCGCAGCGTCGAAGGGCGCAAATGAGCAGAAATATCCAACAGTTTGACGCGTCGGTTCTGCACGCCACGTAGCAAAGCGTTCGGTAGCCGTTCGGTGACCTGATCAAGCCGTTGACGGGGGCTGTCCAACAGGGCTTCGGCGCGAGGCAAGGCGCGCGACAAATCCCGCAACCGCTGGCTGCGACGTTGCACGGCATCAGCGGCAGAACGGGAAAGTCGGGCACCTTGTTCCCCTGTCCATGCCAGCAATTCCATCCGCACAGGCACGGCCAGTTCAGCGGCTGCCGTTGGCGTCGGAGCACGGCGGTCTGATACGAAATCTATCAGGGTCGTGTCAGTTTCGTGACCCACGGCAGAGATCAACGGAATATCCGAAGCTGCAGCTGCGCGGGCAACGGCCTCTTCATTGAACCCCCATAAGTCCTCGATCGAGCCGCCGCCGCGTGCAACGATGATCAAATCTGGTCTCGGTAACGCACCACCGGGTGTAAGCTGGTTAAAACCTTCGATGGCCCGCGCGACCTCTGGAGCGCAGTTGGCACCTTGGACGGCGACCGGCCAGATCAATACTTTGCGGGGAAAGCGGTCTCGCAACCGGTGCAAAATGTCGCGGATCACCGCGCCCGAAGGCGAGGTTACGACACCGATGATCTGCGGTAGATAGGGCAGGGGTTTCTTACGTTCCGGTGCGAACAATCCTTCGGTTTCTAGCTGTTTCTTCCGCTTCTCCAAAAGCGCCATTAATGCACCTTGGCCTGCGACAGCTACTTCTTCGACATTGAGGTTGTACTTGGACTGAGCGCCAAATGCGGTAAGACGCCCAGTAACGACGACCTCTAATCCTTCTTCGGGCACGACGGACAGGCCGCTGATTTGGCCTTTCCACGTGGTACAGGCCAGAACGTTCCGATCATCCTTGATGTCATAATACAAATGGCCCGAGCGCGCCTTAAACACACGACCGACTTCTCCGCGGACACGGATTCGGCCGAATGCGCCTTCCAGTGTGCGCTTTACCTCACCGGATATGTCCGAGACTGTGTATTCAGGAGTGTTCTGACCCGGTGTCGGGTCGTCAAGCAAGTCGGACATATCAGCGCCTTGTGTCAATTGCGCCCTCAGCTTAGAACGCCGCAAAGGCGAGGCCAAGCAGATCGGAGTGCATTTATGAACATCCTAATTCTCGGCAGCGGAGGGCGCGAACATTCGCTTGCCTGGGCGGTCATGCAAAACCCAAAATGCGACCGTCTGATTGTGGCTCCGGGCAATGCCGGGATTGCACAGATTGCTGATTGCGCTACGTTGGATATTGAAAATGGGGGCGCAGTCGTCAGCTTTGCCGAGGAAAACGCGATTGATTTCGTAATAATCGGTCCAGAAGCGCCCTTGGCAACTGGTGTTGCGGATCGCCTGCGCGAGGCTGGCGTCTTGGTATTCGGCCCTTCGGCAGATGCTGCTCAGCTGGAAGCGTCAAAAAGTTTCACCAAGGAAATCTGCGATGCGTCTAACGCACCTACGGCGGCATACGCGCGTTTCACCGAAGCCGCACCAGCCAAGGACTACATCCGAAAACAAGGAGCGCCGATTGTGGTCAAGGCCGATGGCCTTGCTGCTGGAAAGGGCGTGATCGTCGCGATGGACGAAAAAACCGCTCTTAATGCGATTGACGATATGTTCAGTGGTGTGTTCGGCGGAGCAGGCGCAGAAGTCGTGATAGAGGAGTTCATGGAGGGCGAGGAAGCGTCGCTGTTTGTCCTTTGCGACGGCACCGAGACTCTATCTATCGGTACAGCACAGGATCACAAGCGGGTAGGCGAAGGCGACACGGGGCTAAACACAGGCGGAATGGGAGCTTATTCCCCAGCCCCAGTATTGAGCGCAGAAATCGAAGCGCGGGCGATGGACGAAATAATTCGTCCGACTATAGCAGAGATGACGAAACGCGGCATGCCGTTTCAAGGTGTTCTATACGCGGGCCTTATGATCAAGGATGGCCAGCCTCGCCTGGTCGAATACAATGTTCGTTTTGGCGATCCCGAATGTCAGGTGCTGATGATGCGCCTCGGCGCACAAGTTCTTGATCTATTACAGGCTGCGGCAGAAGGCAGATTAAGCGAGACACAAGTCAACTGGGCGGATGATCACGCCATAACAGTAGTGATGGCGGCCAAGGGTTATCCTGGTGCGTATGAAAAAGGAACTGTTATTAAAGGGTTGGACGGCATTCCTGAAGATAGCCGGAACATGGTTTTTCATGCCGGGACAAAAGCTGTGGATGGCCAGGTTCTTGCCTCGGGGGGGCGTGTGCTGAATGTTACGGCCCGGGCTGATACCTTGCAGGAGGCCAAGGACCAAGCGTATGCAATGATCGAAGATATTGATTGGCCAGAAGGTTTCTTTCGCAGCGATATCGGTTGGCGCGCGCTTTGACGAAGGATGCTGTTAAGGCTTTTAGGTGCTAGCTAAGATCAGCACTCCATAGCATTGATCAGGCTGTTTGGGCTAAAATAGGGACCTAGATCAGATTTTATCCACTTTCCCTTGTAAGTTACGCTGATGACCCGGGTCCAACTACCGTTTGCAAGTATCAGTTCCGGGGTGTTTTCGCAGTGGCGCAGACCGCCAGAAATATAGTCTTCGCCGATGCGGTGGTTGGTTAAATCGGGCAATTCAATAATTTCAGTTAGGTCGCCTTGTTTGAACCGCCAGATGCGAAGAGTTTTGGCGAGATGTGGACGGTCTACATATGCAATCTCGGTAAACCCGTCGCCGTCCAGATCGCCCGCACCGACAGGCGCCAGCCAGCGATAGCGTGTGCCGATATGCGGCGTTGCGGCAATCTTTTGCCCTTCCGCCCCGTATATTGCTAATTGAGCGCCTTTTTCTGCATGAGACTCAACAACGATCACTTCGGGCGAGCCATCGCTGTCGATATCGATCATACGGGGTGAGAGGTCCTCGAACACACGATCTTGGGGCAGGCGTACGGTTATCTTACGCCGGTTTTCGCCTGTAACCGTTGCGTCAACTGTTAGTTCGAGCGCGCCGTATTCTATGCCATCGCCCAGTACACCATGCGCGTATCGCGTTGTCGGTTCTGTGAACCGGGCTGCTGTTATTGTGTCAGCCAATGACGAATGCACCGCTGCCGCCGTCAAAAAGCACGACAATAGCCCTGCGCCACGCGTCAGTTTGCTGCGCCTACGCGCGGTTGGACGCGGCGCTTTTGAAAGCATCAGATCTGTTTTTCGGGCATCTGTACGATTAGGCCGTCCAATTCATCAGTGACCTTGATCTGGCAGGTCAGGCGCGAGCGTTCTGGATCTGGTTCATAAGCAAAGTCCAGCATGTCTTCTTCCATGTCGTCCTTGGCCGGGATTTTTTCGACCCAGTCTGGGTGGACATAGACGTGGCAGGTCGAGCAGGCGCACGCGCCGCCACAATCCGCCTCGATGCCGGGTATGTTGTTGTCGCGAGCCCCCTCCATAACGGTCAGGCCGTTTGCTACGTCGACAGTATGCTCGGTACCGCCATGCTCGACATAGGTGATCTTTGCCATTGCGTGCGTATTCCTTTTGCGATGTTCGGAGTCTTCCTTAGTCAACGCATTTGTCTCTTTCCAGCCTCATTTGCGACTCAGTACGCCGCGACTGGACTTTCCTTGCGTTTGTTCTATTTTTGTTCTCATGCTTGTTGTCCCCACTCGCCCCATAGTGTCAGATCGACACTGGCCACGCCCACCTGCGTGTTTACCCGCCCGTCAATTGGACGCGCCGCCAGAGGGCGCGCTTGTTACAGTGGCAGGGCTGGTGATCCTGCGGCAAAGGCCGGGGACGGCCAAGGGCGTGATCTTTGTCACACTTGAAGATGAAACCGGCATCGTAAACGTAGTGGTCTGGCGAAAGATCTATGAACGCTTCCGCCGGGCGGTAATTTCGGGACGCCTGTTACGGGTTACGGGCCGGATGCAGCGAGCACATTCGGTGACCCATGTGATCGCGGAAGAGATTGAGGATATCTCGGGAATGTTGGATGTGCTGGTGCAGGGAGAGGCGGGGGAAATACGCGACAAGAAGGAGCTTCGTCAAAACCCAAACATATGATAAAGTTTGAATAATACAGGCAAAACCAAAAGGCAGTACCTAAAAAAACGCTATCTATCCGGGGAGATGACGATATGAGACACTTGGCCATCGGTACTGTTGCTGTAACTTTGGCAGTTGGCGTCGGAGTGGGGTCATGGATTGAGCGAGCCGACATTTCGGTCGGCCATGTGCTTAAAAACACTTTTGACGCGTTATCTCCTGGAATGGCGTTGGCAGATGAAACCGAACCGGAAATCTCGCCTATACAAGTACGAGACCGGCCGAGAGACGCATATTACCCCAATACAGAAGATCTGGACCCTAATGAGATGCGTGTTGTCGCATGCGGCACAGGCATGCCAACAACCCGAGCGGCGCAAGCCGCCGCGTGTTTTCTTGTAGAGCTTGGCAATGGCGACAAATTCTTCTTTGACATAGGTTCGGGTTCGTCCGAGCGAATATCCTCACTGCAGATTCCGTACAACTATCTAGACAAAGTCTTTGTTGGGCATCTTCACACAGACCATTTTGGTGCTTTGCACGAGCTTTTCATCGGTGGCGCGCTGATGGGGCGGAACAGACCGCTGCGTGTTTGGGGCCCAAGCGGATCGGTGCCTGAACTTGGAACGGCAGCGGCAACCGACAGTATGAAAGACATGTTGCTGTGGGACCTTAGCGCACGAGTCGGAGCAACCGACCCACGTGGCTATCAGATGGATGTGACCGAGTTTGATTACAAAGGCGAAAACGAAATAATTTACGAAGAGAATGGTGTTGTCGTGCGAAGCTTCCCGGCAATTCATGGAATTGACGGGGCAGTTAGTTTTTCGCTCGAATGGAATGATCTCAAGTTTGTATACAGTTCAGATACTTATCCGAACAAGTGGTTCATCGAATATGCCAAGGACGCCGATATCGCAATTCATGAGTGCTTCATCGCGGTTCCTGACATTGTCGGTAAGTTAGGTTTCACACCGGAGTCTGCGCTTGAGGTTGGAACACAGATTCATACAGCACCTGAAGCATTCGGAAAGGTGATGTCTGAAATCCAGCCCAGAATCGCTGTCGCGTATCACTTCTTTAATGACTTCGACACCGCAGGAGGCGTAGAAGAGCGTATTCGCACGACCTATGACGGGCCGCTAAGTTTAGCCGAAGATTTCATGGTCTGGAATGTTACCAAGGACGATATCCGCGTGCGAATGGCTGTAACCGAGGAACACACCTGGTCGCCACCACTTTCCGAACCACCAATTCCACCAGGAGAAAATGACCGACAGACCTTTGCCGAGAAACAGGGAATACCAGTTGAGTCGGTTGGGTTTTCGGATTTTATCGAAGGTGGGAAGTGGGATGTAGACGACGCGCTGCGGCCGATATACGAACAAGCCAGCGAAGCATTGGGCAGAGACTTTCCATATCCCGGCGATTAATCAGTTTTATCACTTTGTGGAATGGTTAGGGGCTGCTCTGGTAGTTGTTCGGCCAAAATTCAATCGAATTGGCGTTTGAACACGCTGTTTGTTATGAAAATTGGTGACATCGGTCGAGATGCCACCATTTCAACGAAATTACTTGCGTCTGTTTGCCTATTTAAACGCGAACAAGGGGTCGTGGTCCATCGTTCTATCGCCTAGCGCACTCAGGCATATCTTGAAAACAACATGTCAATTTCAGAAAGGTTGAACTCATTCATAATGCAAGCAGCCAAATGCACACGTGATTTTGCGGGATTGAGACAACGTGAACCAATCAATCCAGCAACCGCATTTTGCGATAGTGCAGCAGTAGGGCCAATGGTGGCCCTCGACGACATAACGATCGGGATACCTGCTTCCCTGGCTTGGTTCAGTTCTCTTCTTTGTTCTGGTGTTGCGTATCCGGGAGCGAGCCCGGCAACAACGATTCCTGCCGCACCACTAGCAAGCGCTGCACGTATCTGCGCTCCGTCAGCCCCAGCATATGACATGACGATTTCAACGCGAGGCCATTCTGCGCCGCTTCTCCATTCCAGTGCTGGATGTCTTGGCGGAGAAGTTCTACGAAAGACTAACGACGCCCCTTCGACCCTACCGACCTCCCCCGCAGGTTCAGACTGAAACGCATTCAATCCAAAATTACTAATCTTAGTGACGTCAGCAGCTGTATGGATGCCGCCGTCGATGACGACAAGAACGCCGCGGCCACGAGCGTCTATGGTGGAGGCGACTTTCAGGGCGCTCCAGAAATTGTATGCGACATCGGACGAAAGCGTTCCGTTCGGACGCTGCGCCCCGGTAAAAACAATGGGAACGTCCGCGCTCGAGAAAAGATCAATAGCGAACGCCGTCTCTTCTAAAGTCCCAGTCCCGTGGGTTATTACGATGCCGTCGATCTGGTTTTGAACACCGGAAATTTCTGCCAGCAACCTACCCCAAAACGGTGGACCAATTTCTGTACTGGAAACAGGGTCAAAGTCACTGAACGTTAGGTTGAAATCAGTTTTCTCATCCACGATTAACGATAGCAATTCTTTGCTGTTAACGCGCTTCCCAGACAAAGGGTAATTCAAGTAGTCGATTGTTGTCGCGCCAACAGACGAAATTGTTCCGCCTGTTCCGATAACGTGAACCTTTGGTAACATAGAGAAATGCTCTCACTAGGTTGATAATCCAGAATTGCCAACATCGAAGGAATGACAGTTCTATTAAGGTGGTTGAAGAAATTTGAAATCGTTAGTTTTCGCTACCGCTAAAACAAGATCTCTCGCGCCTGTTTGCTCCTTTGATTGGCACGTACTTCGAAATGTATTGTAGAAATAGTTGCTTTCCTCCCCTCAGGCTTGACCGACTCCAGAACGACATATCAGCAATAAAGAAAATGCTACCAGCGACGACCTCATTTTGAGCCAATCGACGGTAAAGCGGGCCGTATAACCCCGAGACTTCTGCCCTGTCGCGAAGTTTGGTGTATGGCAAATGCCGTGGCATATCGAGTTGAGGGGCTTATTTCTAGAAACGGTACACTCGGGCGATCATTAGGCAGTCACTACCCGACTGCCGCGTTATTACTCCTCGAATACAACTTTCTTACGCTGTGTTTCGCTAAAAGGCCGACCGCACTTGCAGGCCGGGTACATTTAAGTCGCGCCGCTCTCAAAGGCCGAAATCGTAGTACCATCCTGACCGTCGGGATAGACAATTTTAGGTATCCAATTGATTGGGATGACATTTGGAGTTTTGGGTCGGTTAGTTCACCTTTGCCGGTATTGATCAGATGGATTTGATAAAGAAATTCCATTTCTTCCAGTGCGAAGGATGTTTTCCAATCTTTCGGCGTGACCCAGAAGTACAGGTCGATCACGCCATTTCCCCAAATACTGAGATCATCAGGCTTTCTGTGCACACGGCAGGAGCTTTTGCGGTCGAGGCAGCGCAAAAAGCCGGGACCAACGTCTTTGATGATACGACGGCAGACCGGCACGCAAGTTTCCCAGACTTATTCGTTCAGGATTGCGTAGTAGTGCATTGTATAAGCGCAACAAACCGGGCCGTGTGTAGCTGGACCAATGGCAGATTCGGCGCTGTGGAGCCGCGACAGGCAAAGCAAGATTGGACAAATGATCAAGGGTGGCTGGGCAATCGATCTGCAGGGTCACGGCGTTTTTCGCTTGTATCCCCGAACCAATACTCCGGTCGCCGAGGGTAGGAGGTTGAATAATTCGTTCGTATAGAAAATCGAACAGGTCGTTTTCCCTACTAGTGATGTTTATCAACTCTGCTTGATGACCGGCTGGAGTGAGCAAGGCCCGTAAGGTGCGAGACCGATATGCCGCGCCTGTCATGGAGATTATTCGACGAATTGCTCCGGGTTGGATGTGATGCAAAGCTTCGAGCGCGAGTTCCACGCCCATTGAATGACCAATAAAATGAACCGGTCTGTCGTGGTGGCAATGGTGCAATTCGTTGATGACTTTAGCAAGAACACGCCCTGCTGCTAATGCACGGCTACGTGTTTTCCAAAGTGGTCCGCTGGCATCCCAGCCAAAAGCAAGAGCCAATCCTTCATTTTCGAACCCCGCACCGAACCCAAGCTGTTGTGGCCAACTGGGACAGCTATCGCCCTGCATCCGTGGCTGCAGAGAAAGAATGTGGCGGTGCGGGCAGGTTTTGCGATTGTAAGGTTGATACTTGAAACCGTGGGTCATGATGATGACAGGCCCGGGAATATTGCGCAGCTGCCGTAATACGCGGGTTGTCGATTTCGGGCTGCAGTGCAACTGGGCTTGGCCATTTACGGCATTGATCCTGATAACTGGCATTGTCGTGCCTCACACAAGATGTTGTGGTGCTCGTTTTTCACAACACCATGACGTTTAGATGAAGGCACGGTTACAGAACCGTGACGAAACCGCGCGAAAGCTTGACGACAACTGTGCTGAGGCGTATGGGCAACAAGGTACTACGTGGCGATTTGTTACCGGATTGCGGGCCACGTTAAACAACGCCGCTAAAAGGTCAGGATGAAAGACCCCTTTCGCTTGGCCGCGTCTGGGGTTTTTTGTTTGCCTCACGAATAGAGGCTGAAAGGAATGACATGAGCCAAAGCTGGAACAAACGCACGCAAGCCGTCCATGGCGGAACTAGGCGCAGCCAATATAATGAGGTCAGCGAAGCGATCTTTCTGACCCAAGGATTTGTCTATGAAACGGCCGAACAGGCCGAAGCCCGCTTTTTGGAGTGCGGCCCTGATGAGTTCATATACGCGCGGTATGGCAACCCTACGGTTTCAATGTTCGAAAAACGCATCGCCGCTTTGGAGGGCGCCGAGGATGCATTTGCTACGGCCTCGGGGATGGCGGCGGTGAATGGGGCGCTTGTTTCAATGTTGAAAGCAGGTGATCACGTTGTTTCGGCTAGGGCCTTGTTCGGTTCTTGTCTATACATTCTGGAAAATATTCTGACCCGGTACGGTGTAGAAGTGACTTTCGTCGACGGTACGGATTTGGATCAGTGGAAATCAGCCATTCGCCAAAACACCAAGGCTGTTTTCTTTGAATCAATGTCGAACCCCACGCTGGAAATCATTGATATAGAAGCAGTTTCAAAGCTGGCTCATGCGGTCGGTGCGCAGGTTATTGTGGACAATGTGTTTTCGACCCCGGTGTTTTCCCGCGCAATTGAACAGGGCGCTGACGTAGTTGTGTATTCTGCGACCAAGCACATCGATGGGCAGGGCCGTGCTCTGGGTGGCGTGATCATTGGATCGGAAGAATTCATTCGGGGCACCGTTGAGCCATATCTCAAACATACAGGTGGGGCGCTTAGTCCATTCAATGCGTGGGTCATGCTAAAGGGCTTAGAAACGATTTCTTTGCGAGTGAATGCACAGGCCGAGACTGCGATGGCCATTGCCGAGACATTCGAAAACCATCCGGCCCTAGAGCAAATGATGTACCCGGGATTGAAAAGCCATGCTCAGAACGCTTTGGTTCAGTCTCAGCTTGGTGGTAAGGGTGGGACAGTTCTATCGATGGATATCAAAGGCGGCAAAGGGGCAGCGTTTGCGTTTTTAAATACCCTTGCAATCCCAGTCATTTCGAACAACCTGGGTGATGCGAAATCGATAGCGACCCATCCAGCAACCACAACGCATCAACGTCTGAGCGAAGCTCAAAAAGACGAACTGGGTATCACACCCGGGCTTATTAGGTATTCGGTTGGCTTGGAAGATTCGGCTGATTTAATTGCAGATATTGAGCGTGCACTCGACGTGTCCCAAAAATAAGATTGGATCCGCTAAATGGCCCTGGCTGTTCGGCGGGTCGCAAAAATGGTAGGGTACCGTTGAAAATAATAGTCGATCTAACGCAAGTTTTTCCGATCCGATTAGGTGGCTTATGCGTATCGAAGTGGACTGGCATAAGAACTGAAACCGCTTATATTCCAGCGGCGAGACAAGGATACCCTGCCTATGAACGTGCATCCCCGTGAACTTGACGAGACACCTGACCGTGACGAAGCGGAAGCTGCGCTAAAAGTGTTGCGCAAGTGGGCAGTTAAAGCGTCGGACACCGAAATCAGTCAGCTGGACCCTGCTGTTTCACGTCTGATCCCGGGGCTTTCTCCGGTAAATTACCCAGATCTCTCAAGAAATTACCCGGAAGAGTTCAACATAGATGAAGTTTACAAGGCTTCTTTGCCTGACTTGCAGAACGGGCCATCAAGCCTGATCCGCGGTGCAAAGCAGCAAATCCAGCACGTTGGAATTTCGAATTTCCGCCTACCGATTCGATTTCACCGAAAACATGGGGATGATCTAACGCTCGAGACATCTGTCACAGGGTCAGTCAGCCTTGAAGCTGAAAAAAAGGGAATAAACATGTCCCGTATCATGCGTTCTTTTTATAAGCACGCAGAGCGGACCTTCAGCTTTGAAGTAATGGAAGCAGCGCTCAATGATTACATGACCGATTTGGACAGTATGGACGCTCGAATTCAGATGCGGTTTTCCTATCCTGACCAAGTGGCAAGCCTACGGTCAGGCCTGATGGGTTATCAGTATTATGATATCGCCCTGGAACTGATTGAAACGGGCGGCCAACGCCTAAAGATCATGCACCTCGACTATGTATACTCATCGACGTGCCCGTGTTCGCTGGAACTGAGCGAACATGCGCGGTCGACACGTGGTCAATTGGCCACTCCACATTCTCAACGATCTGTCGCGCGAATTTCAGTTGTAGTTGATTGCGACGCAGATTGCTTATGGTTCGAAGATTTGATTGCCTTGTGCCGCCGCGCCGTGCCGACAGAAACGCAAGTAATGGTCAAGCGAGAAGACGAACAGGCATTCGCAGAATTGAATGCTGCCAATCCAATTTTCGTTGAGGATGCGGTAAGGCTGTTCTGTGCCGAATTGCAGGCTGACCACCACGTCGGAGATTTTCGTGTTATCGCAAGTCACCAAGAAAGCCTTCATAGCCATGACGCGATATCGATTCTGACTGAAGGTCCAACCTTCGAATCGGTCAGTGTGGACCCTCGCTTGTTCATGGCTCTCTTTCATGTTGGTTAACATCTACGCAGAACCTTTTGTGATCTGGTTGTAATTTCCGCATTTGGCGTTTTTTTGCCGCAGTGCAGCAAGAATTGCTGCATATGCTGCGACATTGGCGTAAAAGAAACGACGAAAGCAGTTGCTGCGCCGTTGCAAATAGTCCGAGTGAAAAGACTCACGACGAAATTCTGAGGTGCAGCCTTAGAGGAAACCGGTACGTGAATGGCCTTGGACCGCGACTCTGCGTATCAGCCCGATCAATCCGGGCAGCAGAAGTCTTTTCTCTAATTGCTCGCTTCACATTTTTCACAGGAGAGACTCGCAATGAATCCTATTTCCCAACCGCTTGAGTTCCAGGCTGCCGCGTTCCGGGTCGCGGGATATGCAATGGTAAGCCACTTGAAGATCATGCAGATTATGGCGCGTTCCGCTTTTGATCTGCCTATGGCGCCTGTGCATGCGTTGCATGCTGCTTCGTCGACTTCTGGGTCGGTAAAACCAAAACCGACACCACAAAAAGCTACTTCCAAACCGAAGCCTGCAACTGTCAGAGCTAAGGTAAACCCATCAAAACAAGTCAAACAAACAATGGCTTCTAAACCGAAGTTAGCAGCTAGTCCCAAACCAAAAGCTGAGTTGAGCATTAGAAAATCTGCAGTTAAGGAAACACCAAAGGCTGCTCCACCCGCGAACAAGACCAAAGCGGCGACAGCGACTAAACGATCATCGGTTGCCAAACTTGAGACTGTCCCGCCCAAACCTGTGCAGGCGGCTAACAAACCAAAGACAAAGGCTGTCTCTCCGACGGTCAAAGCAGTTTCAGGAGACAAATCCGCATCGGCAAAACCAGCCACTGCTAAGCGAGTGCCTGCGGCCTCAAAACCTGTGTTCACGACCACTAAGCAAGCGACCCCGGCATCAGTTTCCAAGCCATCGACGCCAAAATCTGTTGAGTCATCCAAATCTGAAGAGGCGCATAAAACCGCCATGCGGAGGACGCGGGCTCCTTCCAAACCACCTGCAATGCCAGCAAAAACGGCTAAATCGGACGACTAATCCGATATCACCCGCTTGACACCGTCGGGTAGGCACGCCAACCCTGCGCGTGATGATGGACTTTCGCCCGGTCGGATATGTGATTGGCCTGCTGGTCGCCATTCTAGGGGCGACCATGCTGTTGCCTATGCTTGCGGACCTGATCGAGGGTCGAGGGGAATGGCACGTTTTCTTTGAAAGCGCAGTCATCACTATGCTGACGGGTGTCATTCTCGCAGTAAGTTGCTCAAATGGCGTAGGCGAAGGGTTGACCATTCGACAAACGTTTCTGTTGACCACAGGCGTTTGGGTCGCGCTGCCAGTTTTTGGTGCCATACCGTTTCTGTTTGGTGAAACAGAGTTTCGTTTCGTTGACGCCTATTTTGAGGCGATGTCTGGTTTGACCACAACCGGTTCAACCGTGATCTCGGGGCTGGAAAACATGCCAAGAGGCTTGTTGTTATGGCGTGGTCTTCTTCAGTGGTTGGGCGGTATCGGTATCATCGTTGTAGCAATGGTTTTCTTGCCCGAACTGCGTGTGGGTGGAATGCAGATCTTCCGGTCGGAAGGTTTTGAAACAATGGGGAAAATCCTACCGCGTGCGCAAGAGATCGCAGGCCAGATATCCATGATATACGTGTCACTGACGGTGGTGTGTGCCTTGGTATATGCCGGACTCGGGATGAATTTTTTCGACGCAACGGTACACGCAATGACGACGATCGCCACTGGCGGGTTTTCGAATTATGACAGCTCCTTTGCAGTGTTTTCAGGGGCAACGGAATACGCGGCGGCGATCTTTATGATCCTCGCAGCGTTACCATTTGTGCGCTATGTGCAACTGGCAAACGGTCATACGACGTCGCTGTTTGAGGATAGTCAGGTTCGAGGGTTCTTGGTGACCGTTTTCGCACTCGTTCTTATCATGACGGTATTTCTGACATCGGTGTTTCCGCATCATTGGGAACAAGCGCTACGTGAGTCCCTGTTCAATATAACGTCGATCATTTCAGGGACGGGCTATGCCAGTGTCGACTACATGGGGTGGGGTAGTTTTCCTGTTATGTTGTTTTTTCTCATCGGGCTAATCGGAGGCTGCGCCGGTTCAACCGCCTGTTCGATCAAGATATTCCGCTACCAGTTGTTGATCGCGTCGATCAAAACCCAAATCAACCGGATCAGGACACCGCATGGTGTTTTCATGCCTACTTATGACGGGCGTCCGATCAGCCGCGATGTTCTGACATCTGTCATGAGCTTTTTCATGTTTTTCGTTCTTTCGCTGGGGGTTCTGTCTTGGGCCCTCGCGTTGACGGGGCTGGATTTCATTACTTCGGTGTCGGGCGCTGCAACTGCGTTGGCAAATGTTGGTCCCGGGCTGGGCGACCAGATAGGTCCAGCTGGGAACTTTGCTGGTTTAAACGACACGGCCAAGTGGCTGCTGACCATTGGTATGTTGGTTGGACGTCTGGAGTTGCTGGCCGTCTACGCAATCTTTACCGTCCAGTTCTGGAGAAGATAATGAAAAGACCCCTGGGCGCGCAAATCTCGCACGCACTGAAAGACCGTGGCGTAGACGTCATCTTTGGTATTCCCGGTGTCCACAATCAGGAAATGTACCGAGGGATTGAAGAAGCCGGGATCAAGCACGTACTGGCCCGTCATGAGCAGGGGGCAGGCTTTATGGCTGATGGCTATGCACGCGCGACTGGAAACCCCGGCGTGGCTTATGTCATTACTGGTCCGGGTTTATGCAATATCATGACACCAATTGGTCAAGCATACAGCGACTCGGTTCCGATGCTGGTGATCTCGTCCTGCCTTGACGAAACGCAATTGCAACGCGGGCAACTGCACCAAATGAAGGATCAACGCGGTGCGGCAGAAACGGTCGCAGATTGGTCCTGTCAGGCGAATGACGCAAAAGCTGCCTATGGCTTAATTGAGAGGGCTTTTGAGGAATTCGAACTTTCTCGTCCCCGGCCAAAACACATTCAGGTCCCGATTGCCCGGCTTGAAGCCGAGGCCGACCCACCGCCGTTTCCCAACCAGCCGGGATTGCATACAAAGGCTCTGCCGCCTGATATCGCACCAGTTCTGTCGCTGTTGAATATCTCGCGGCGGCCTTTGTTCATTCTGGGCGGCGGAGCGCGTTCGAACCTTTGGCGGCAAATTCTCACGCAATTGGGTGCTGCATGCTTCACCACTTATGCCGGACGCGGAATGGCCGGCTCGGGCTATGCGTTGGATTTTGGGGCGATGCTGCCTCGGCCTGGTAGCGCCGAAATTATCGCTTCAGCAGATCTTGTTGTTGCTGTAGGTGCGGAATTGGCGGAAGTGGACCTGTGGAGAACCCACTTGGGAAACTCTGCCCATCTTGTCCGGATCGATCTGGATCCTGAGGTGCTTGCCGATCGACATCGGGCATCAGTCAAGCTTCAGGCGGATGGCGAGAGTTTCGCGCAGGCTTTGTGGGCAGTTGCAGAGCAGGTCAAACCCGCAACTGGCTGGACGTCCCGTGAGGTTGCAGAAGTGCGTACCCGTTGGCGTACAGAAGTTGATGCTGAACGGCCGGGCATTGTCCCGGTGGTGGATGCGTTGCGTGCTGCAATACCGGCAGACACAATGATCTATTCCGACATGACCCAGTTTGCTTATGTTGCCAAAGAGGTATGGGACATGGCTTATCCATACCACTGGCATCATCCCACTGGTTTTGGCACTTTGGGTTATGCTTTGCCAGCGGGCATAGGCGGGGCAGTCGCCAGAAGCGGTAAACCAACCGCTGTAATCGCGGGAGATTACGGATTTCAATATACTTTGCAGGAACTGGGAACCGCCGTCGAGCTGGGTCTGTCGTTACCGATTATCGTTTGGGACAACGGCAAATTGAAAGAAATCGAAGATAGTATGGTTCGGGGGCAGATTGCGCCCAATGCTGTGGTCGCGGGTAATCCAGATTTCTGCAAGCTTGCAGAGGCGTTTGGGGCTCGGTCTGCTGAACCTGAAAGCTTGCGGAATATGCAGGCGGCTGTACGCGATGCGTTCGATGCTCCTGTTCCAACATTGATCCGTGTTAAAACGGATATTCTTTAGCGGGTGATTAGTTCAGGCGCCGCCATTGGGCAGCGCCACTTTACGATTTGGCTTCAATCCCAGCAGTGGATCAAAACGGTCATGCCGTTTGCGCGGCGGCTAAGCTCTCCAGGTGATATTTGCCCGGTGTTTTGACCGGGCTGTCCTGCGACACCGGCCTTTGCAAGAACTTCCGTGAGGCGTTCAACGTTGGCCGCCAAACTAACACTCTGTGGCAGTGTTCGATCGCTGGATGGAGACGGCATAAGCATTCCGACAACATTTCCACTATCGTCGAATACGGGTCCCCCGGCGTCGCCCGGAAGTGCTGAAAGGTCCAGACGCTTGACGCCTTCTTCTCCGTTCAGGCCTCGTATGTCGGCAATTTGTCCAAAAGTCAGCGTTGGTGCACCCAATGCGCCCTCATAAGAGAAACCGGAAACCGCCACGTTCGATTGAATACGAGGCTTGGACGGGTTGAGTTCGGCGACGCTGATAGGGGCCAGTGTTTGTGTTGGTCGCAGAACTGCGACGCCCAAGTCGGTGTCGGACCAAGCGACTTGAACGTTTTGATCACCCTCCAGAGTTATACGTGAGCAACCGGCCGCGACCTCAGACACGGTCAAGATCGAACCATTAGGGTCAGCAAAAAAACCTGATCTAGAAAGGCGGGGCTTGCGGATTCGCAGGCCTGAAACCAGGTCAATACTTTGTTCTGCTTCCGCACCTGCACCGTCATCCAGAACAGCGTTGGTGACGTTAAAGCTGTTTCGAATTGCGGCTAAAACCCGCACGCGTCTGGCGTCATCGCCTTCGGGCCAAATCAGCGTAAAACCCTTGATATTGCCGTTTTCCAACGTCGCCTGGGTATAAGAGATTATTCCTTTTCCGCGTCCTTCGATCGAAAAGCTGTTGCCGCGCAACTCGCGAGGTCCACCAAGTGGCACGATCTCAAGAGACTGCATTACGTCATACAAGGCCCTCAGGGTGGCTGGGGTACCTTTCTGGCTTATTAACATTGCCTTGGCATTAAGATCCGAGGCCGGTTTGAAATGGACAAAGGGTGCCTGGTATCGGTCGAACGCCATAACGTTCAGAGGTAGGTCCAGCTCGATTCCTGCGCGCGCGTCCGTGTATTTGCCCATTCCGACGCTATCCAACGGCGCGTTGTATGCATCCATTAGAGCCTTTCGTTGAAGGGTGGTCAGAACGCCCGTAGGTTCGTAACCATTGAACCTTTGCCATTCTTGCATAGAACGCCGCGTGCCAACTCCAAACGCACCATCGATGGTGGCGTTGTAAAAACCGGACGCTTGCAGCGCCATCTGCAGGTCTTTGCGCTCTTGTTCAGTCAGAAGACGCTCTCCTCTAAGGGCTTGCGATCTGGTCTCCTGTGAAGGCTGAAGCGTTGCGTTTTCCTGTATTCGTTCACTTGGCTCAACGGGCGTTGCAACAGTTCCACGGTTCAGTACGTTTGCGCCAATCGGCCAAAACTGCTGAGCAAACGAATTCGAAACTGCGATGTAGCTGTCTGCGGGAATTTGACCTTCCGCTCGGTAGACACTTAAAACTTGCTCGGCGTCAGATCGTAAATACGGCCCAATCACAATAGCATACCAGCCACTATTGAGGCGAAATCCGTTCACGTCAGGCAAAGAGCGGGAGTAGACTTGAGCCCTTTCCTGCGCGTCGCGCAAGGATGGCTGTGCCTCCACTTGCACCCAAACACCCAAATCCTGCTGGGCATTTGCTGCCCGCAGTCCAAAAAGCAAAACCAAAAATATTGCCGAAACTATTCGTGTCATCTTCTGCCCGTTTTGCTGCCTTTGATTTGGACGCCAGACTATGCGATTCCCAATGGTAAACGCCATGCCTCTATTGAGGGGAAATTTCAATGTGGCGGCACAGTGACATCCTGAGGTTATTGGACCGTTGACGCCCCTTTACCCCTTGCATAGGAAAGGCGAAACATACCTGAACTAGGCGCGTAGGCGCCAAAAAAGGAAGTCCATGACTGAACCGTCCAGCGCACCACGTTCATTTCAAGAAATAATTCTGCGGCTGCAGACCTATTGGGCGTCCAAAGGCTGTGCTATTTTGCAACCTTACGACATGGAAGTTGGGGCAGGGACATTCCACCCCGCGACTACCTTGCGTGCATTGGGTTCAAAGGCATGGGCGGCTGCGTATGTTCAACCCTCCAGACGCCCGACCGACGGGCGTTACGGCGAGAACCCAAACCGTCTGCAGCACTACTATCAGTACCAAGTTTTGATTAAACCCAGCCCTCCGGACCTGCAGGATCTTTACCTTGGCTCATTGCAGGCGATTGGTATTGATATGGAATTGCACGACATCCGTTTTGTCGAAGATGATTGGGAAAGTCCCACTCTGGGCGCCTGGGGCCTTGGTTGGGAGGTTTGGTGTGACGGTATGGAAGTCAGCCAATTCACTTATTTCCAGCAAGTTGGAGGCCACGACTGCGCACCCGTCTCGGGCGAATTGACTTATGGACTCGAAAGGCTTGCGATGTATGTGCTTGGTATAGACCACGTGATGGATATGCCTTTTAACGACCCGCAGTCGCCTAGCCCGTTGACTTACGGCGAAATTTTCAAGCAAACAGAAGAAGAATATGCCCGCTGGAACTTCGACGTGGCTAACACCGATGTTCTGTTGCGCCAATTTGAAGAGGCCGAGGCCGAATGTGCGGCCATTTTGGCGCAGGAGCATAAAGACCCCAAGACTGGAAAGCGCATTATCATGGCGCATCCCGCCTATGATCAATGCATCAAGGCCAGCCACATCTTCAATCTGCTGGACGCGCGCGGTGTCATCTCGGTGACGGAACGGCAGGCGTATATTGGCCGAGTACGTGCATTGGCCAAACAATGCGCAGATGCTTTTGTCATGACAGAGGCCGCCGGGCACGCCGTCTAATGCGCCAGTCAAGCCAATCCAGGCAACAATACTTTGAGACCCGCGGCGATCATTCCAATGGCAATAGCCGACAGGATCATCCCCATGAAACGGCTCATTATCACCCGGGCATGTACCGAAAGATGTTTGGCAAGCGTCGACGCGTTCCAGAACGTCACAAAAAGCAAAAGAAGAACAATCAGGAAAACGCTTGCATAAACAATAATATCTGTCGCATTTTTGATGTGATGTGCGTACAGGATCAAGGTTGTAATCGTTCCCGGCCCAACCAAAATAGGAAAGGCCAGCGGATAGAAAGCCACGGTTTCCGGCTCAGGGTAGGATTGCCTTTCACCTTCTGTTCCGTGGTGCGAGGTACTCTGGGTTCCATTCAGCATATTCAGGCCAATCATAAGGACGACCAATCCCCCTGCGACACGCAGATCATCCACACTGATCCCGAACAGGCCGAGCGCCTGATTACCGATGGCGGCAAATGTTCCGCCAAGGACAAGGCAACAGGTAATTGTTTTTATAGCGACTTTCCGTTGCTCGGCCGGTTGCAGGCCATCGGTCACACTCAGATACACAGGCAAATTGGTGACCGGGTTCATAATCGCAAACAGCGCGCCGAAAAATCCGACGGCAAGGGTTGTATCCATTCCTATAATCTCGTGTGGCCCTGTTCTGGAACGAAACCTGTCCTATTTTCAGCATTCTGGAAAGAGGCATCGTGAGCAGGAGGTTTTTACGATGACTGGAAAACTGCTTGCCATTCTTCTTTTGATTTCGGCGGTAGTGGCTGGAGTGGGCATGTATTACCTTCAGATTTACGGGTTTTACTATGATGTAGAGGCTGAGCCCGGGCAGGATGTTGTCCTACTGGAAAGTGGCGCGGACGCTCCTTCGCCTATCCCGTATACCGATTTTGAGGCGATAGATGCGGACAGTTCTCCTATTCGTTACCGTGCTTGCTTTGAAACTGAGCTGAGGCCGTACAATATGCAGGACGATTATATTGTCGTACCGAAGGCCGAGCCGCTAACGGCGCCGGGATGGTTCGAATGCTACGATGCTCTGGCTTTGGCTGATGCGTTGAAATCCGGGGAAGCACAAGCATTTATGGGGATTAAAAACGTCCATTTCGGTGTGGATCGAATCGTGGCAGTGACTAATGAAGGTAAGGGGTTTGCTTGGCACTCCCTGAACAATTGCGGGGAAAAGGCGTACGATGGGACTGTAGTCGGCGAGGAATGCCCGCCGCGAGCAAATGATTGATGGTATGTTTTACCAAGAGATCTTTTAGATTTTCAGTTTTTCGTCGCGTTTGACACTGGTGCCAAGTACATCATTTCTGGACGGTGTCGCAAACTCAACCTCAAGCTAATAATTTGGATGCCGTAGGTCTTCCAAAAAGCAGTTGATCGAAAATATGAAACTTGTCTTCGGGCTATGTGGCCTATCACCTATTGCCTTTATAGTGCCCGGCCTTGTATCCGCCTTCATTGTGGATATCACAATTAACATAGTCATCCTGACAATCGCCAATTTCTAAGGACTGAAAATGCCTGACCTGCTGATTGAACTGTTTTCCGAGGAAATTCCCGCGCGCATGCAGGCCCGCGCTGGCGAAGACTTGAAAAAGCGGATTACCAGCGGTTTGGTCGAAGCAGGTTTGACGTATTCATCAGCAGTCGTACTTACCACACCTCGCCGTCTGGCTCTGGCGGTCGAAGGGGTTTTGGCGGAGAGCCCAACAATCCGCGAAGAACGTAAAGGTCCGAAAGTTGGCGCCCCGGATAAAGCGATAGAAGGGTTTCTACGCGGGGCAGGTTTAACCCGGGATCAATTGGAGGAACGCGATACACCCAAAGGCGCGGTGTATTTTGCCGTGATCGAAAAAACCGGGCGTCCAGCCGCCGAAATCGTAGCCGAGGTTTTAGAGGCAACGATACGCAATTTTCCCTGGCCGAAATCGATGCGATGGGGCAACGGCGGATTGCGTTGGGTTCGTCCCTTGCACTCAATTCTTTGTATTCTGTCGGATGAAAGCGGCGCACAGGTTGTTCCAATGATGGTCGAGGGTATCCCGGCCGGAGATACGACAGAAGGCCACCGTTTCATGGCCCCTGGTCGTTTTTCCGTAAACTCTTTCGAGGATTACGCGGAGAAACTAAAGCGATCCTACGTGATGCTTGCGCCCGAAGAACGCGCTGAACATATCTGGAATGATGCGCAGAACCTAGCTTTTGCGGCCGGATTGGACGTGGTCGAGGATAAGGGTCTTCTTGCTGAAGTTGCCGGACTGGTGGAATGGCCCGTTGTTTTGATGGGTCAGATCGATGCCGAGTTCCTCGATCTTCCTCCGGAAGTTTTGCAGACATCGATGAAAGAGCATCAAAAGTTCTTTTCGGTCCGAAACCCAAGGACTGAAAGAATCGAGCGTTTCATGACGGTTGCCAATCGTGAAACGGCGGACAATGGGGCCACAATATTGGCCGGAAACCAAAAGGTGTTGTCGGCTCGTTTGGCGGACGCGAAGTTCTTTTGGGATAATGACCTACGAGTTGCCGAATCGGACATTACCCACTGGACGCGTGCGCTTGAGAATGTGACTTTCCACAACAAACTTGGAACACAGGCCCAGCGGATTCAGCGCATCGCTTCTCTTGCCCGCGAATTGGCACCCACAACAGGGGTGGATGCCGATTTATCCGAAAAAGCTGCACGCTTGGCTAAGGCTGACTTGAGCTCGGAGATGGTGTACGAGTTTCCCGAACTTCAAGGACTTATGGGGCGCTACTACATCAAAGCAGCGGGGGAAGACGCCTCTGTAGCTGCTGTCGCGCAAGAGCATTACTCGCCGCTTGGACCGTCCGATGATGTGCCAACCTCGGCTTTGTCGGTGACTGTAGCGCTGGCAGACAAGCTGGACACGCTGGCAGGTTTTTGGGCGATTGACGAGAAACCGACTGGTTCAAAAGACCCGTTTGCCCTTCGTCGCGCGGCACTTGGCGTTATTCGTTTGGTACTCAGCAATGATTTGCGCCTCCCGCTGGATCGTTTTTTTGACAGCCAGTTGGTGAGGGCTGAAAGCGCAGCAAATAACGCTTTACCGCGCGAGAATGTTGAGCATTTGTTGGACGAAATCGCAGACCACGGTGTTTTTGGCGCGGCATTTCAGGCCGTAAAAGAGAAGATCGGCGAAATTCCCAACTCCGATTTCCTCAAGCTTGAAAAAAAAGTACCCGACGCTTCGGATGACCTCCTTGATTTCTTCCATGACCGGCTCAAGGTTTTTCTGCGTGAAGAAGGTATCAGGCACGACATCATCGACGCCTGCATCGCCATGGATGGCAACGACGATTTGACCCTGCTGGTCAAACGTGCGCGCGCTTTGAACGCTGTGATTGAGACAGAGGACGGCGAAAACCTTGTTCAGGGTTTCAAACGGGCCAATAACATCCTGGCCCAGGCCGAAGAAAAGGATGGGGTTGAATATTCCTATGGTGCGGACATTAAGTTTGCAGAAACGGACAGCGAAAAAGCGTTGTTCGATGCTTTGGACACCACAAAAACGAATATCGACCAGGCATTGAAATCAGAGGACTTCCCAGCGGCAATGTCGGCAATGGCGTCTTTGCGGGCACCGGTCGACGCGTTTTTTGAGGATGTTCAGGTTAACACCGACAATGACATCTTGCGCCGCAATCGTCTGAACCTGCTTAATCAAATCCGCCAGGTCTGTTCATCGGTCGCCGATCTGACCCGGATCGAAGGATAATGACCGGGCCACAAGGTCTTGTAGACTAGAACTTCCTTGCACGACGGGCGCAGGTGCCTATGCTGCGGTGGAACCACGAGGTGCTGCAGTGCAGAATAATCCGCATACAACACTGATAACGACCGACGCCCCGGTGGCTGCGAGCACTCATGGTGGGCGCGCTAAGTGTTTGCAACGACTTGTTCGGTTGAACCTGCCGGTGCCTCGCACGGTGGCTTTGTCCTTTGATGCGGTGCAAAAGATCGCAAAGGGCCAGATGCCGGATATCGCCGCAATTTTAGATCAGTTCGATACATCGGCTTTGCTGTGCGTTCGCCCCAGCTCGGAGGACCCTGATTGGGGCGGTCCCGGTGCTGTTCTCAACATCGGCATGAATGACGCAAGTTATTTGGATTTGTCTGCTGATATGGGTGCCGATGCCGCTGCGGCGTTGTTTTTGCGGTTTGTGCAAAGCTACGCGACGCACGTCGCCAGACTCGACCCGGATGTCTTTGATGATATTGATGCAGACGGTCGCGAAGGGTTGAGTCTGAGCCTTCGCGCTTACGAAGACGAAACGGACGAAGCTTTCCCACAAGACCGCGGCGAGCAGCTGATCGCAGTGCTCAGATCCATGGCTCGTGCATGGGATGGGACGTCTGCTCGCCTTCTTCGTCAAGCTAAAGGGGCTCCTGCCGATGCAGGATTGGGATTGGTTATCCAGGAAATGATCCCAGGTGTTGGGCAGGGTGAATGCGGATCGGGTGTTTTACAACTGGTTGATCCTGCAACCGGTTTGCAGCAGATCACCGGACGGTATCTGAGCCAGAGCCAAGGGCGCGATGCGCTGGGTGAAGGGGTGTCCGCCTTATATCTTGAAAAGGATCCGCGCGGCCAGTCACTTGAAGATCTTGCGCCAAAAGCCTTCGCCGAACTAAAGGCGCACGCTGCACTGATGCGTGAGAAGCTTCGAGAAGAGATGCAGGTCGAATTCGTCATTGAAAACGGCCATGTTCATATTCTTGATGGTGTTCGTGTGCAGCGTGGCTCGCGTGCTGCAATGCGCATAGCAGTTCGTCTTGCCGAAGACGGTGTTATCCCAAGGCAAGAAGCGGTAATGCGTATCGATCCGCATTCATTGAACGAATTGCTCCACCGTCAAGTTCATCCTGACGCTCGGAGGGATGTGCTGACAACTGGTATTGCTGCAAGCCCGGGGGCTGCAACTGGGAGTTTGGTTTTTACTGCCGCCGAAGCCCAGGCTAGTGCAGCCAGGGGCGAACCCTGCATTCTGGTGCGACGTGAGACGTCCCCTGAAGACGTCCGAGGCATGCATGCCTCCGTTGCTGTTCTAACAGAAAAGGGCGGCATGACGAGCCATGCCGCTGTTATTGGTCGCGGCCTGGGCCTTCCCTGTATAGTGGGAGCCTCAGGAATGCGTTTTCAAACTAAGTTGAAAACTCTGACTGCGCCGAACGGGCGAGTTTTCAAAACCGGCGATATTCTCACGATTGATGGGACATCCGGACAGGTTTTGGCTGGGCAGCCTGCTATGCTTGAGGCGGCGTTAGATGATTGTTTCCAGACGCTTATGTCATGGGCTGATGCAGAACGCGATATTGCGATCCGAGCAAATGCCGATACCCCCGCTGACGCTCAGACCGCGCGCAATTTTGAGGCTCAAGGCATTGGCTTGTGCCGAACAGAACACATGTTCTTCGATCCCGGTCGACTGACCGTTATGCGCGAAATGATCTTTGCTCAGACATCGTCTGGCCGCGCTGCCGTGCTTGAACGTTTGCTGCCAATGCAACGGCAGGATTTTGTTCAACTGTTCCGGATAATGGAAGGGCAGCCAGTCTGCATCCGTTTATTTGATCCGCCGTTACATGAGTTTCTTCCTACGACGCGTAGCGGTCAACGCGAGTTGGCCGAGGCATTGGATTTGCCGGTTTCGGATGTGGAGCGGCGCGTGGATGCGATGAGCGAATACAACCCGATGCTAGGGCTGCGCGGTGTTCGCTTGGGCGTTACTGTGCCGGAGATCTATGACATGCAGGCTCGGGCGATATTTGAAGCTACTCTAGAGGCCAGCAAGGATGGAGCGCCAGTTGTTCCCGAAGTGATGATTCCGCTGGTTTCCGCCAAGCGAGAAGTAGAACTGGTCAAGGCCCGAATTGACGCTGTCGCGGCCGAAGTCTCGTCGGAGCAAGGGCAAGAGATCGATTATCGACTGGGTGTAATGGTCGAAACGCCACGCGCATGTATGCGGGCAGGTGAAATTGCAGCGCACTCCGCTTTTCTCAGTTTTGGAACCAATGACCTTACGCAAATGACCTACGGATTGTCGCGCGACGACGCAGGACGGTTTATGTCGGCATACGTTAAACTTGGCGTCTTCAACGAAGATCCATTTCATGTTCTGGACGCCGAGGGGGTAGGAGAGTTGTTAAAATTAGGGGCTGAGCGCGGACGCGAAGCGCAGCCCGAGATAACGCTTTCGGTGTGCGGGGAACACGGCGGCAACCCCGAATCAATCGCTATTTGCCGTGACCTTGGGTTTGATTACGTGTCGTGCTCTCCATTCCGCGTG
The DNA here is from genome assembly GCF_059612885.1 of Ruegeria sp. YKSD179. Lineage (NCBI taxonomy): Bacteria > Pseudomonadati > Pseudomonadota > Alphaproteobacteria > Rhodobacterales > Roseobacteraceae > Ruegeria > Ruegeria sp. YKSD179. The sequence continues at coordinate 116,617 of NZ_JBXWRL010000007.1, forward strand.
CCCGTCGCTCGGCTGTCTGCCGCTCAACTGGCAATTTCCTCCAAACTTGGGGGTTGACATAGATTAAAACCCCTAGAAATAGTGGTTGCGAGATAGGGTGGTGGCCAGATTAATTTGGCGGCCCGGGCGAGATTCCTCTTGTGATTTTCAAAAAACTGGACCTTTGCCGCTGGGTAAGGTATCAGCCTCGTCGCGCCCGCCGGGGGAGGGTATGGCGCGTTAAGTGCCTGTGCGAGGTTATCTGATGAGACGTTACATAGTGGTTGCTGCCGCAATGGTGGCAACCGTGCTGCCGATTATGTCGTCTGCCGATAGGCAGAGTGTTGAAACGACGAAGAGAGAACTAGTTTCCCGGAACGAATTGCCGTCTGAAAGTTTTCGCGATTATTTGAAAATTTTTAAGCCTAGAAAAGCGCCAGAACCGGTTGAAATTTCTTACACAAAGGCTTGGCTGGATCAACAGCCGAAGGCATCAGGCGACGAGCATTTTCGTTGTTTGGCCGAGGCTTTGTATTTCGAGGCACGGGGGGAAAGCATCCGTGGTCAGTTTGCCGTAGCCGAAGTGATCCTGAACCGTGTGGACAGTACGCGATTTCCGAACTCGCTTTGCGGAGTGATTAATCAGGGTACAGGGCGCAAATACCAGTGCCAGTTCACCTATACTTGCGACGGTAAGAAAGAAGTTTTCCACGAAAAGAGAGCGTACGAACGCGTCGCCAAGGTAGCACGCGCCGCAATCGATGGCGTTGCAGAAGAGATGACGTCTGGCGCCACTCACTACCATACTAAATCGGTTCGACCTTCGTGGTCGCGGGTTTACAAAGAGACGGCACGGATTGGCGTGCACATCTTTTATCGCCACAACTACCGCACTGCGAGCAACTGATTGTCGCTCCTGCGCTGGAAGCTTGGTGCGGTAATACAATGTTCAGACTATATTGTGGGCCGGGGAGGCCCATAATGCTGTTTAACAGAAGACAAATCTTGAAATCGGCTGCGGCTCTGACTTTGCTGCCACTGGCAGCGCGCGCTTCAAATCATGTGATGGTCGCAAGCGAAACCATTCAGCAACTGGCACCTGAAGGTTTCGACAAGACAAGGGTCTGGAGCTTTGGAGGCTCGGTTCCCGGCACAGCAATTCGGGTCGAGCAGGGTGCGCGTGTTCAACGTATGGTGGACAACCAATTGTCCGTTCCGACTTCTGTCCACTGGCACGGAATTCGCATCGACAATGCAATGGATGGAGTGCCCGGCGTCACACAAGAAGCAATCCCTGCGGGGGGAAGCTTTGAATATGATTTTGTGGTGCCAGATGCCGGAACTTATTGGTATCACGCGCATAATCGGTCGGTTGAACAGGTGGCGAGGGGGCTGTATGGTCCGCTGATCGTGCAAGAGGCTGATGCTCCTGATGTAGATCAGGACTTGGTTCTGATGCTGGATGATTGGCGGATTGATCCCGAAACAGCACAGATCGCTGATGATTTCCAAAAAAATGGGCACGATCTCAGCCATGCAGGTCGGATCGGGAACCTCATCTCGGTCAATGGGTCCTTTGATCCTACAATTCCAGTCAAACGCAATGAACGCTTAAGGTTGCGTCTGATTAACGCTGCCAACGCCCGGATATTTTACGTTGGAATTCAGGGTTTGAATGGATGGATCGTGGCGCTTGATGGAATGCCGCTGGAAAATCCGGTTCCAATTTCCGAATCTTTTCCTCTTGCTCCTGCGCAACGCGCCGACCTGTTGGTTGACGTTGATGCTGTATCAGAAGAAACAGCCAGCCTTGTGAGCGTGGAACGGGATGGTGCTTTCGGATTGGCAAAGTTTGCAGTGAGCGGTGAAATCTCTGCAACCGTCAGGCCCGCGCCGAACCCTCTGCCGCCCAATCGGTTGCCAGACGTATCGTCTTTTCAAAGCGCCCCTTTGCACAGAATGGTTCTTCAGGGCGGAGCAATGCGCTGGTTAGAAAACGCACGGATCGGTGAAACAGAGTTAACGGGCCGAGAATTGGCTCAACTCGGGCGTTTTTGGGCTTTGAATGGAGAGGCTGAGCGCCCTGCTGAGCCGTTTTTGAAAACTTCAGTGGACAGCATCCACCGTATTGAGTTTGTAAATGAGACCGCTTTCCCCCATGCGATGCATTTGCATGGACACCACTTCAGGTTGGTCGACGGGGATGGCAGCCTTGGGCCGTGGCGCGATACCGTACTGGTTGATAGGGGCCAGACCCAGCAAATTGTTCTAATGGCGGACAACCCCGGCGATTGGCTGCTGCATTGCCACATGTTGGGTCACGCGGCCTCAGGAATGATGAGCTGGTTTCGCGTAGCTTGACGCCGCATTCAGCGGGTAGAATGGCGTTTGTCGTAGTGGTATAGGCCGCAAGAGCGCCTAGACTGGGCGACAAGTACTTGATGGCAAAGGGCCTGACCAATGAGTTCTGAAATCCGTCTTGCTTTTGCACACCCGTCTGAACGGTCCGAAGCAACAGCGGCGCTTGGGCCACTGGATCGTATTTCATTACGCGATCATATCGTGGACGTCGAGATAGGTGCCTTTCAGTCCGAGCGGGGCACGACCCAGCGCATCTGCTTCAACATTGTTGTTGAAGTCCGTCCGCTAACGGATTCGATTGATGATGATGTTGATCGAATATTATCGTATGACCGAGTGACTGAGGCTATCGCATTTGAACTTGCGGCGGAAAGGCTGAACCTTCTGGAAACACTGGCCGATCGCGTTGCCGAACGTGTTTTGCTTGAGCCTCAGGCGGTAAGGGCTTTTGTCAGAATAGAAAAATTAGATCGCGGTCCCGGTGCGTTGGGCGTTGAAATTGTTCGAGGCAAAGGTGCACTTCATCATGACGTTACAGAGGAAGAACGCCCACATCCGCGCTTAGTATTTCTTTCCAATGCAGCAATTGAATCTGAAAACCTGACAGGTTGGATTGATCAATTGCAAAACCGCCAACGTCCCCTAATTTTGTGCGTCGGCGCTTCCCATTTACCCGTCCCTGAAACTGGCCATGCAATGACACAGCGCCGGATCGATCTGTTGGCTATCGAACAGAATGCGTGGGTACTGGCGGCGCGGGACCACCGCTGCGTTGTGGTATCGACGCGTACGGAATTGGATTGGGCGATGAAAAACGGTCAAATCTGCGTCTGGGCCCCATCAAAGATTGTTCTGGATGCTGTTGATGGGCCATCGGCCGCGCCTTCGGATGCAGTGGCACTGGCTGCATGGTTTGCCGCGACGTTTGAAGCCAGCGAAATGCTGGTGATCGGTGGAGAGCTTCCTGAAGCTCCAAAAACACCGCTACGCGCAATTCCCCTAGAGCAAGTCGAGCTGTGACAGAATACTACAGACCTTTGGTGCAGCACGGTCCCATTCGGCCGGAAGGTTCAGCGCCTCTGGCCGGCCAGAGCAAGTGGTTTACACATGCAGAACGTTTGACGCGTGGCGCTCCAGCCCAAATTGTCACTGTGCAAGAGATTCCGGAGGATGTGCTCCGACGCATTTCTGATCCGCGGCAGATCGTAATGGGATTGGACATGTCTGAACCGCAAATAATGGGCATCCTGAACGCCACTCCGGACAGTTTCTCTGACGGAGGGCTGCACAATTCGGTTGAGACTGCACTTTCTGCGGCTCGCAGCATGTTTGCCAATGGCGCCAGCATCTTAGATATCGGCGGGGAATCCACGCGACCCGGAGCCGACTTGGTTCCCGAAGACGAGGAAATCGCAAGGACGCAGCCCTTGATCCAGGCGTTAAGGGCGGAAACGGATGCGGCGATTTCGATCGACACTCGAAAGAGCAAGGTAGCGCGGGCTGCGCTTGAGGCCGGAGCTAACTTGATTAATGATGTCTCGGGCTTCACATTTGATCCGAAACTTGCGCCGTTTTGCGCAGAGAAAAACGTTCCGGTCTGCGTCATGCATATGCAGGGAGATCCAGGATCGATGCAAGAAAATCCACAATATAACAATGTATTGCTGGATGTTTTTGACTTTTTGAAAGGGCAGGTTGCAAAGCTGACTGCCGCAGGATTATCGCGCGATCTTGTAATCGTCGATCCGGGCATAGGATTTGGCAAGACTGTTGAGCACAATCTGATCTTGATAAAAAATCTAAGTCTATTTCACAGTCTGGGTTGCCCTATCCTTTTGGGCGCGTCTCGCAAGGGATTCATAGGGCAGATCGGGCAGGAGCCACGCAAGAATGCTCGGGCACCCGGATCTATAGCCGTAGCACTTTCGGCACTTTCACAGGGCGTGCAGATAGTGCGTGTCCACGATGTGGCAGAGACCTCTCAGGCCTTGCGTCTGTGGGCAGCGGTCCGATAATCTGGGTAAAAAAAGAAAGTCAGGAGATTTATCAGTGCGCAAGCTTTTCGGAACCGACGGGGTGCGGGGCACCGCAAATACATACCCCATGACGGCTGAAATGGTATTGCGCATTGGCGCGGCTGTCGGGCGATATTTCCGCCGAGATGCGTCAAGCGAGCATCGCGTTGTAATCGGCAAGGACACGCGGCTGTCTGGCTATATGCTGGAAAACGCTTTGACGGCCGGGCTTACGTCGACTGGGATGAATGTTTTGCTGCTGGGCCCGGTCCCGACTCCAGCGGTTGGACTGATGACCAGCTCAATGCGGGCAGATCTTGGGGTTATGATTTCGGCCAGTCACAATCCGGCCGAAGATAACGGAATCAAATTCTTTGGGCCCGATGGTTTCAAGTTGTCGGATCACGCTGAACTCGAAATAGAACAGTTGATCGAAGCAGGTGTCAGTCCGGCACAGGCGCAGAATATTGGCCGTGCGCGACGGGTGGACGACGCCCGTTTCCGCTATGGCGAACGTGTGAAGTCGTCACTTCCGCGTCAGGTCAGGTTGGACGGTTTGAAGGTGGTAATCGACTGTGCCAATGGTGCAGCTCACCGAACCGCGCCCGAGGTACTTTGGGAACTTGGTGCCGAAGTTATTCCTGTGGGTGTTTCTCCCAATGGAAAAAACATCAATCAGGACTGTGGATCAACCAACCCACGGGTTGCTGCAGAGACTGTGGTAGCCCACGGCGCAGATGTTGGCATCTGCCTCGATGGCGATGCTGATCGTGTTGTCATGATCGACGAGACCGGCAAAGTCGCTGACGGGGATCAGATTATGGCTCTGTTAGCAGGGGCTTGGTCGCGCGCTGATCAATTGAAGGGTGGTGCGTTGGTCGCGACGGTCATGTCGAATCTTGGGCTGGAACGGCATTTGGCGACACAGGGTTTGCGGTTGGAGCGGACTGCAGTGGGCGATCGCTATGTCGTCGAACGGATGCGTGAAGGCGGATTTAATCTGGGTGGTGAGCAATCTGGACACATTGTGATGAGCGATTACGCCACTACAGGTGACGGTTTGATGGCCGGATTGCACTTCCTTGCAGAGATGGTGTTGACTGGACGCAAAGCTTCAGAACTGGCGCGGCAGTTCGAGACTGTGCCGCAATTGCTTAAAAATGTTCGCTACCAAGCTGGGCAGTTGCCGCTAGAGGCAGCAAGCGTAAAGGCCGCTATTGTAGATGCCGAAGCTCGTCTGAGCGGGCAGGGGCGGCTATTGATCCGCAAATCTGGAACCGAGCCATTGGTTCGCGTAATGGCGGAATGCGAAGATGCGGCATTGTTAATGCAAGTGGTCGACGGGATCGTTGCCGAAGTTGAAGCAGCGGCCGTTTAGCGTCCAATTAGCAATTTTCGCAAACTGAACCATTGGCTAATAGCCAAACCAACAAGAATCATCGCCAAAGCTATGTAGAATCTTAGAGGCAAGGCTTCGGACAGAATCCATGAGCCAAAGACCATCGACCAGATAGGCACTTGGTAATTCACCAGGGTCATGAATACGGAACCAGCGCTTCGGATGATCGACACGCGCAGCAGTGTCGCAAACGCGGTAGGAACCAATCCCAGTAGGATTATAGCGGTACTGGGTATGCTTCCATGCCAGGAAGGGAGGCCTTCGACCAACAGCATTAACGGTAACAACGCGATAGAACCAACAACCAACGATAGGGCCGACAAGACAACAGGATCAATTGGTGGGCAACGACGGGTGAAGATCGATGCGCAGGCAAAGCATAAAGCGGCTCCAATACAAGCCAACTGCGCCAATGGTTCCGTACCCTTACCGAGTTGCACTAGTCCCGGTCCGATCAGGACCAGAGCGCCGGAAAATCCCACCAATACGCCAACAAACCGACGCAAGTTCAACGGCTCATCGGAAAAGAAATGTGCGAGCGGCAAAACCATCAAGGGTATTGCGGCCATGGAAAGGCCAGCAAATGCCGATGACACAAATTGCTGCCCCCAGCTGAGCAACATAAAGGGCAGGGCAGTCGACAGAATGCCGATCACGATAATCGACCGCCATAGATTTCGGCCCCCTGTCGGTATTTTTCGCTTGGTGATCCACATCATGATCAGCAAGGTGACTGCACCGAGCGTAGTGCGTGAGGTTGCAACAGTGAGCGGGCCGTACCCCTCTAACGCCATTGCCACCACCATGAAAGTGCCCCCCCAAATGAGGCCGAGTGCGATGACGCCGCCCCAGTTGCGGTATTCGGATTTTTTGACCATTCCCTCCCATTATCCTGCAGTAAAGGGGATGTCACTGGTCTGACATTGACATTATGTTAGTGTCTACTTACGGTAAGTCATGGCTAACATAGATCCATTTGTAGCGCTTGCCGATCCGACCCGGCGTCGGGTGTTTGAAGCAATCGCAAAACATCCGTATGCCGTAGGCGAGTTGTCGAATTTTCTGCCTGTAAGTCGTCCGGCTGTATCTCAGCATTTGAAAGTTCTCTCCGATGCAGGCTTGGTGATCTGCCGGCCGGAAGGAACGCGGCGAATCTATTCAGCCCGTCCCGAAGGGTTAGCGGAAATACGTGCTTGGCTTGATAAGTACTGGTCTGAATTACTGGAGAGTTTTTCTTCTGAAGTAGATCGAGGAAGCGTGATAAAAAATGACAGACCCTATCGTTAAGGCAGTTATGGTCAGCGCCACACCCGTTCGCGCTTTCGAAGTTTTTGTTAACCATATCGCAAAGTGGTGGCCCTTGGATAAGCACGCAGTTTCAGCTGCTGATGGAAAACCCGCCCTGGCCGTAACGATTGAGCCAAAGGTCGGCGGCGCGATCTTTGAAACCAAATGGGATAGGGAGCGCGCGGATTGGGGGCGAGTGTTGGAATTCGAGCAAGGACACAGGCTGGCCTTCAGCTGGCACCCCGGGACGGACAAGACAAAACCGACACGGGTAGAGGTGGTGTTCGAAGAAGACGCCGGCGGTTGTTCGTTGATCACCCTGACCCATTCGGGCTGGGAAATCTGGGCTGCTGAGGCACCCGATAAAATGGACGGCTATAACAACGGATGGGATTTTGTATTCGGGGAACGCTATGCAAGCGCGGTTCAAAGGTGAAAAGGACGGCCTGCAAAGCCGTCCTTTTGCTGAATAATTCGGGTTTAGTTCTTTTCTTTGTCGACCATTTTGCCGGCGGAGATCCAAGGCATCATTGCGCGCAATTTGGCGCCTGTTTCTTCGATCATATGTTCGTCGTTAGCCCGGCGTGACGCTTTGATGGTTGGTTGCCCAACAGCGTTTTCCAACATGAAATCGCGAACAAACTTTCCTTGCTGAATGTCTTCCAATACGGCTTTCATACGTGCCTTGGTCTCGTCGTATTGCAGGATACGAGGGCCAGTTACGTACTGTCCGTACTCCGCTGTATTTGAAATCGAGTAATCCATGTTGGCGATGCCGCCTTCATAGATCAGGTCAACGATCAGTTTTACTTCGTGCAGACACTCGAAATAAGCCATCTCGGGCGCATAGCCAGCTTCGACCAGAGTTTCAAAGCCGCAACGGATCAGTTCGACCAAGCCGCCGCACAAAACTGCTTGCTCACCAAACAGGTCGGTTTCGCATTCTTCCCGGAAGTTGGTCTCGATGATGCCCGAACGACCGCCGCCAATGGCTGAACAGTAAGACAGGCCGATTTCGAGCGCTTTGCCGGTTGCGTCATTGTCGACGGCCACAAGGCAAGGAACACCGCCACCCTTGGTGTATTCGCCACGAACGGTGTGTCCGGGACCTTTCGGTGCCATCATGATGACGTCTACGCCTTCTTTCGGCTCGATCAGACCAAAATGCACGTTCAGGCCGTGAGCGAACGCAATGGCTGCGCCTGGTTTGATGTTGTCGTGCACATATCTTTTGTAGGTTTCGGCCTGAAGTTCGTCGGGCATGGTGAACATTATGACGTCGCACCATGCAGCTGCTTCGGCGATTCCCATAACCTCAAGACCTTCGGCTTGGGCTTTCTTGGCCGATGGCGAGCCCTCACGCAGAGCGATGACAAGGTTTTTTGCACCCGAGTCACGCAAGTTAAGAGCGTGGGCATGGCCCTGCGAGCCATAGCCCAGAATAGCCACTTTTTTGTCTTTGATCAGGTTGATGTCGCAGTCGCGATCGTAATAGACACGCATTTTACCGGTCCTTTCAATTTTCATTGTGATGCTTTTAACTGGGCATTTTTGTATTGGCGAGCCGATCAGGGTTAAGTATTTACGGAAATGAGGAAAACTAATTCGTTGAATCGAGAAAAATCGGAAAAATCATGCTGGATGATCTAGACCGACGGATACTGCGCCATTTTCAGGCTGATCCGAGCTTATCGGCGGCTGAACTGGCTGAGCGGTGCGGCATCAGCTCGGGAGTTTGCTGGCGTCGGGTGGAAAAGATGCAGGCTGCCGGGATAATTCTAGGGCAAGAAGCCGTAATTGATTGGGCTGCGCTCGGATTTGCACTCGAGGTTTCTTTACGGGTTACGCTGGACAAAACTCAACCTCGCGCCTTCGACGAGTTCTTGGAAGCTGCGCGTCAAGTGCCTGAAGTCATGGAAATCCAAACGTTCCTGGGGCGCGTGGATGTGCGTCTGTCGGTTTTGGCGCGGGAAATGTCACACTACCAGAAGGTTTATCGCGACAGAATTCTGACGTTGCCACACATCGCAGATATCGAAGCCTTGATGCACATAGCAAGGGTCAAACGCAACGAAGCGCTTCCCCTATGATCGAATTGGATGAAATCGATCGCAAAATTTTGCGTGCTTTGACTCAGGACGCCACACAAAGCGCCGGAGCGTTGGGGCGTCGGTTTGGTCTTTCTCAGCCAGCAACTTGGCGGCGCATTCGCAGATTGGAACATGCCGGTGTTCTGCGAGGGCGCCGACTGTGTCTGAACGCCGAGGCGTTGGGTTTCGGTGTCACTGTTTTTCTGGGTGTTAAACTGGCGCGCAAGGGTCAGGTCAGCCTAGAGGACTTTGAACGCGCGGTCAGCGCCATCCCCGAAGTTCAGACTGTTGAGCACGTATTAGGCCTGTATGACTATCGTTTAAGGGTCGTGGCGCGGGATTTATCTGATTTTGAACGTGTCCTCAGGCGGAGAATCATGACTTTGCCAGGGGCAGGAGACGTTGAAGCCAACGTTCTTCTGACTGAAGAACGCCTGGCTGGACCAATCGGATAAGGCCAATCAATACCTGGACCGGATACAATAGCTTGGATGATGAGTCATTCGGGCAAAAGTGATGGGCTGCCCGTCTTTCCAAGTTGTACGTTCAAGCTGAATCATCGATGTTCCAGTTGTTGTGCCCATGAACTCTGCCAACCTACCGTCCGCCGAAATCGCCGAAAACGATATTTCAGCCTCGGTAAATGGGGCGGCATGCAGCAACCATTCGTTCGGTCCGCGAACGTTTAAGTCCGCGTGCTCTACTTCGGGAACGGTTTCGATGTTTATCCATCGTTCTTCCAGTTGAAACGGGCGGTTGTCAGCGTAATGCATACAAACAACCTGCAAAATCCGAGCGTTCGGCTCGACATCCAGTTGTGATGCGAGCCAACCGGGACTATAAACAATGTTTCGTTCGACTAAAGAATAGCGGTAAACTGAATTTTGTTTTTCTACTGCCTGCCGCGCCAGTGAAATCTCTAGTTTGGCTTGCCTTTGAGGTTCCTTGGTGACCCGGGTTCCGCTTTTTCGCTTACGCTCGACAAACCCTTGATCAGCCAGCTCGCGAAGTGCGCGGTTCACGGTTGCCCGTGCACAATTGAATTCTTCGGCCAATTGGGTTTCTGTGGGCAAAAGCGAGCCCTGCGGCCATATGCGTGACTCGATCCTTCTTTTGACTTCGTCCCTTACAACTTGAAAACTAATCCTCTTATGTGAAGCCACGTGCTGTAATGTCCTTCTTGTTCTACGTGAGCTTATCTGTTCAGAAACACGTCATGGTGTAAAGAGAAGGTGACACTAGTTAGCGTCATTTCTGTATTAAGTTGTTCACATTGATAAGTAAATAAAGCGTGAGGTGAGGGTTTTTGGCCAATCAAAGTAGAATCGATTCCGGCTTTACCCACGTATCGGGACGGTGCAGAAAAGATGCAGATTTAGAAAGGACGTGTCATGACCGCTTTGTTGGAAACCGTAGACCCCGATGGCCTTGAAGAGTTTTCAGTTGTTTTCACTGATCGATCGCTAAATCACATGTCGGCCAGCTTTCAGCAGGTAATGCGCGATATTTCGGCAATGCTACGCGAGGTTTATCAAGCTGACGGTATCGCAGTGGTTCCGGGCGGCGGAACTTTCGGGATGGAGGCGGTTGCAAGGCAATTCGCGCGAGGTGCAAGTGTAGTTGTTGTACGCAATGGCTGGTTTTCTTACCGTTGGAGTCAGATTTTCGAAGCGGGTGGGTTGACTGCCAAGGCGACTGTGCTCAAGGCGCGCCAGACCGGAAATTCCAGCCCTTCGCCCTTTATGCCAGCCCCGATCGACGAGGTGGTTTCGACCATACGCGAGCAACGTCCGGATATGGTTTTTGCACCGCATGTTGAAACTTCGGCAGGGGTTATTTTGCCGGATGACTATGTGACCGAAATGGCGGCAGCGGCCCATGAGGTCGGTGCGCTGATGGTATTAGATTGTATTGCGTCAGGCTGTGCTTGGGTCGATATGAAGGCTACTGGCGTTGACGTGCTTATTTCCGCGCCTCAGAAAGGTTGGAGCGCCACGCCGTGCGCCGGTCTTGTGATGCTGTCCGAACGGGCAGAAGCGCGTCTTGCCGAAACGACGTCCGACAGTTTCGCCATAGATCTGAAGAAATGGCGCCAGATCATGCAGGCCTATGAGAACGGCGGTCACGCGTATCACGCGACAATGCCCACAGATTCTTTACGGGGGTTTCGCGATACTATGATTGAGACACGCGATTTTGGATTTGAAAAATTGCGCTTGGCTCAATGGGCATTGGGTGACGGTGTTCGTGAAATGCTCAAGGAAAAAGGTGTTGTTTCAGTCGCGGCTGAAGGTTTCGGCGCTCCGGGAGTCGTGGTCAGTTACACCTCAGACCCAGAGGTGCAAAATGGCAAGAAATTTGCGGCTTTAGGTACACAGATTGCTGCTGGTGTACCGTTGCAGTGTGATGAACCTGAGGGGTTTAGCACATTCCGTCTTGGCCTATTCGGGTTGGATAAGCTTTATGATGTGGAAAGAACCAAAGAACGCCTGCGGCGCGTTCTGGATCGGGTTTTGTGAGCGTTTCTGTGCCTTAGCGAATACCAAGGCCCATCTGCATCAACGTCCTACGGACAGGAGGCAAAGAATAAAGTGCGTTCAATCCCATGGCCCGGGCGTCGCGGAGAGGACGCGCTTCGATCATCGAGGCACGGTTCAGCAAGTCTATTCCTTTAACCCTTAAGGCAATATCGGCATGTCGGGCCTTATGATACGCATCCAGCATAGTAGCGTCGCCCAATTCTTCGGGGCGAGACTGTGCAAGCTCCAGCAGGCAGCGTAAATCGCCCAACGACATATTCAAACCCTGTGCGCCAATGGGCGGCACCACATGGGCCGCCTCAGCCATGAGAGCGATTCTTTCACCGGAAAGCTGTTCGGCCGACTGGCTGATTATTGGCCAGATCGTGCGGCGTGACGATAACTTAAGCTGCCCAAACAAGCCGCACGAGCGTTCTGTCATCTCTGATTCAAAAGCTTCGGTTTCAGCGTTCAGCAACTCGACCGCGCGCGGCCCGCGCTCCATCCAGACAACAGCAGACGAGGGGGTGCCCCGCCAGTCGGGTAATGGTACAAGCGTGAATGGCCCGCCTGAGCGGTGAATTTCTGTGGATACATTTTCATGCGCGATGGGATGCGTAACCGAGAAGGCCAATGCCTTTTGACCATAACGGATTGTGTGTACGGGAATCCCTGCAGCCTCGCGCATCGGCGACCCGCGACCATCAGCTGCTATAATCAACTTGCAGCGAACACGATTGCCATCGCTTAGCCCGACGCGTGCCTCGGTTGTTCGTGTGAACAAGTTGACCGTGCCAGTACCGGGGCGAAAATCTACACTAGGCAGTTCCGCAAGGCGGGCCAATAGTTCACGTCGCATCAGCCAGTTCGGTAAGTTCCATCCGAAGGGTTGATCGGATATGTCAGATGCGTCGAAGTCGCGTACGACGCGGGGTTCTGGCAGCTCTCCGCCGGCGTCAACTATGCGCATAACTTTAAGCGGGGCAGCATCGCCTTCAATACGCTGCCAAACACCACACTGGTCTAACAAGCTGCGAGCTGGTTGAAGAAAAGCAGTTGTTCGCAGGTCCGAGCCATTTGCATCGCGCTCGGTTACAGGCGGGGCAGGGTCGACACAAATCACATCAAAGCCCGCCGAGCCAAATACGGCAGCGGCTGTCAAGCCGGCGATACCCCCTCCGGAAATTAGGATGTCACAGCTATCTGTCATGGCTTGGCTCTCCGTGCTGAGCAAACCTTAGGGTCGTTGTTAAGTATTCGCCAAGCGACATCCTGTCCCTCTGATTAACCGCGTGACACCAAGATAAGCAGCAGGAACATCAGCGGTACCATCGCTAACGCTGGCAGATACAAGCCCGGTAGGCCATAGATCATCGCAGAACACCCCCACATGGCAATAATGGCTGCTGCGGTGTAACCGAGGTCCTCAGGATCTCCGTGTGCAAGGTCTTTGGCCATCCAGCCAAACAAAGGAATCGCAAACAGCACGCGCTGCCATAAAGGCATGCGGATGGGTACTTCGATGGTGCTCATGAAATTCTCCGATTGTGCTGTTCTATTAAACACATATGGGGTGGGTTTAACGTCGGTTGGATGTGCAGATCGTCGCACTGCGTCAGCCTATCGCAGATGGCCAAGAAACGCAGTTAAGTCGTCAGTGTAGTGGTGGATGTGATCCGCTTCGTGCGGGTCTGGCGCGACATGAACAGTGCGCATACCCATCTCGTATGGGGCAGCCAAATTACGGGGATCATCTTCGAACATCGCGGCTTTGTCAGCCGATATCCCGTCTTTCTCGAATATCGACTCAAAAGCCGCTCGTTCTGGTTTCGGGCGATATTCAGCATGCTCGACGCCATATATCGCATCGAATAGTCCATCCAAACCGCGCGCCGAAAGAACACGCTCGGCATAAGGAGCGGATCCATTAGTGTACACTACGCGCCGTCCCGGCAAGGCGCGAATGTTCTCAGCTAAGTGGGGGTCAGGTTCCATATGACTCATGTCCACCTGATGTACTGCGTGTAGATATGGGTCTGGGTCCAGATCGTGTTCGGCCATTAGCCCCGCAAGTGTTGTTCCGTATTGGCGCCAATACTTCGACCGTAACCTGTCTGCCTCGGCCCGGTTAACGCCGATTGCACTAACGACATAATCCGTCATCAATACCTCGATCTGGTCGAACAGGCGCATATGCGGCGGATACAAGGTGTTGTCCAGATCGAACACCCATTGGGTAACATGAGAAAAGGCAGGTTTAACCATAGGACGGGTTTAGGCCGACCAGTCAAGGTTTTCAATGGTCGCTCTTGATTGCTGACCGCCGGGGCGGATAGACATGTCCGAACGAAGAGAAAGATGGCCCTATGCCCCAGTCCAAGCAGTCCAATACTGACGCCTACAGCCTGATACTCGAAGCCATTGATGTCGGTATCTATAAACCAGGCGATCGTCTGGTGGAAAGCGAGTTGGCCGAACGGTTCGGCGTTTCCCGCACACCGATCCGCGAGGCATTGCAACGGCTTGAAACGCAATCGCTTTTGGAGAGGGATGGGCGATCGCTTATAGTGGCATCTTTGGATCACAATCAGATGGCCGAACTATACGTTGTCCGGCGCGAGTTGGAGGGGCTGGCGGCAAGTCTGGCGGCGCGTCATGCAACTACCGAAGAAATCAAGCTTCTGCAGGACATGGTTGCGGCCGACGACGCTTTGGTCGATGACCCCACAGCGCTTTCCCGCGCGAACCGACGATTTCATGAGCAGATACATCTCGCCTCGCACAACCGCTATCTGGTTCAGCAGTTGGATTTGGTGCACCGAACGATGGCTTTGATGGCGACGACTTCTTTAGCAGTTCAAGGGCGAGGGGAAATTGCGCAAAGTGAACACAAAGCAATTGTCGATGCGATTGCGATGCGGGACGAAGAAGGTGCCGCGCTGGCGTTGAAGGACCATATTTCGGTTGCGTTCATGACACGTCTAAAACAAGAAGCCGTCCAACGTGAAAAATAACTATCGTTCGAGCGCAGATACCTCTTCTTCGGCTTGTCCATGCTGGGTCTTGTCCCAAAAGAACGGGTCAACTGCCAATTCCCACAAGGCTTTGTAAGCCGCCAGTACGCCCAGGGGGAAATACAACGCCATTGTCGGAACCCACGGGATCAAAAACCGTCTGTTTCCGGCAACAACACCGAGAGCTCCAACCAGAATGTTGACGGCTTCTGCCGCAATGAACAGGAACATGCATCCCGCCATAATGTTGGTGGAGATCACATTTTGAAAAGGATGCGGCAAACCCAACGTGGCCAACCAGAACAACCACAGGACCGGTGCCAGAAGAAATTGCCCCAGCGTCCCAAGAAAGAAAGCCTGAACCCCAAGAAAACGTGGCAGCCCGAGTTCCCTAAGCAATTGCATCGGCGCGCGCATGTGCACCAAATAGGTGACCATAAAGCCCTTGAGCCACCTCGAGCGTTGTTTAACCCACGGCCAGGCGCGAAAGTTTGCCTCTTCAAACGTGACCGTATTTACGACTTCGGTTCGATACCCGGCTCGGCACAACCGCACACCCAAATCAGCATCTTCAGTTACATTGTGCGCGTCCCAGCCGCCAAGTTCCAATAGCTTTTCGCGACGAAAGAAAAACGTGGTCCCACCAAGCGGAACAACTAATCCCATACGCGCTATTCCAGGCAGGATTACGCGGAACCAACCGCTATATTCAATCGTAAAGCACCGAGAGCGCCAGTTGGTTCGCGGGTTGTAATAGTCCAGTACGCCTTGCAAGCAAACGACATCATCAGAAACCTGCGCAAATTTTCTAACTACAGTTTCCAGCTGATCGGGCATTGGCGCGTCTTCGGCATCCCATACCCCGACGATTTCGCCCCGACAGAAATCCAAAGCGTAGTTCATCGCCCGAGGTTTGGTTGTCAGGTTGCCCAATTCAGGAACGATTATTGCACGGACCCAGCTAGGCAATTCTACCCGTTTCAACGCGGCGTGTGTAACTTCATCGTGTTCTTCGAGGACTAGAACAACGTCCAACAAAGCTTTGGGATAGGTCAATCGTCGCAACCTGGAGATCAGGACATCAGCAATTTCGCGTTCTTGGTATAGAGGCACCATAATCGAAATTTTCGGAAGAAGGATAGGAAGCTCTGGTTCAATCAAACGGTCAACTCTTTGCTCTAGAACCGTAGTCACGGTTCCGAACACCCTGAACAGAAGGAAAAGAGCCAAAGTCATCGTGGCCGCCCAAAAAACGACCATCAACCCTGTATTTGGCGCGGTGACAAAAATGCCGCCAAAGGCAGATGTCACAAATATAGCCCTCAGCCGAGATCCCGTCCGAAAATTTCGGCAGCTCTTCGATGGTTCGACGCGGCTTTCAGCGGTTTGCGCAAGTTGGTTTGCACAGGATGCAGCTATAGCAGCATCAATCTGTTCCGGGCCGGCCAGCACTGGGGCCACTTTCAGACCACAGTCTTTCAATCCGTCCTCTACCAACGCAAAATCATCAGGCGTGGCTGTGGCCACTAATAGCAGAGGCCCCATGCGTAGCCATGGAACCACGTTATGCTTTATCCAGAATTCAACCGGTTTAAGCATGCAAAGCTCGGCTGACGGAGGAGAGCTTTCCAGATCCGCGATTTGCCATCCACTTTGATCAGACAAAGCAGTCAGAACGTCCTTACGACTGGCCCATCCCTCGCCGACCAAAATTTCCCCTAAATGGGCTCTCTGCCGGGATTGCATTTTCAGAGCACTTAAAAGTCGAGATTGTGTGATTACACCGCGGTCTAACAGGTATGCTCCCAATGGTTTTCTGGCTTGCGAACTAGAAACCGGCCCAGCGGATGCAAAGCGTTGAAGATTTAGTTCCACGATGTGAGGACCCTACCGAAAGCAATTTTCGGCAGATTCACTTAAGTAACGTTAATTTAATATTAATTTTAATAAAAACTGGAGAGCCTCAAGCTTTTCGCTCGGCCATTGCAGCCGTAAATCGTTCGAACAAGTAAAAACTGTCTTGTGGACCGGGCGATGCCTCGGGATGGTACTGGACGGAATAGACCGGCCGGTCGGTTACGCGGATGCCGCAGTTTGATCCGTCAAACAACGACCGATGGGTTTCGATTACACCGTCCGGCAACGATTGTGCATCCACTGCAAATCCATGATTCATGGAAGTGATTTCTACTTTGCCAGTTTCCAGATCTTTTACTGGGTGATTGGCACCATGATGGCCGTGATTCATTTTAACCGTTTGACCGCCCAGAGCCAAAGCAAGCATCTGGTGCCCCAAGCAAATGCCAAAAACGGGCAGATCGGTCTTTTCAAGAACTTCCTTGATCATCGGGACCGCGTATTCGCCTGTCGCGGCCGGATCACCTGGACCATTCGACAAAAATAGGCCGTCCGGGTCATGCGCCAGCACTTCTTCGGCCGTAGCGGTGGCAGGTAAAACTGTCACGTCACAGCCGGCAGAGGCGAGGCATCGTAGGATGTTCCGTTTGGCTCCAAAGTCCAAAGCGACAACTTTATGTATAGGATCTTCCTGACGCGAATAGCCGTCAGGCCATGCCCAACGCATCTCGTCCCAGCGATAGCTTTGGGCGCATGTGACATCCTTGGCCAAGTCCATGCCTTCCAAGCCGACGAAATTTCGTGCAGCTCTTATAAGTGCTTCGATATCGAAATTGCCATTGGGGTCGTGGGCCAATGCTACATGCGGCGCACCTTGTTGGCGTATGGCGCGGGTCAGGCGGCGTGTGTCTACGCCACCGATTGCAATTCGGCCTCGCCGTTCAAGCCATGATTTGAGTTCTTCGGTCGCACGCCAGTTTGATGGTTCGGTGGGGTCCCATTTGACAACCATTCCTGCCGCGACTGGATCTCCTGTTTCATCATCGTCCGGATTCACGCCCACGTTGCCGATGTGGGGAAATGTAAATGTAACTATCTGCCCGGCATAAGAGGGATCGGTCATGATCTCCTGATAGCCTGTCATCGCTGTGTTAAAGCATAACTCTGCTTCAGTCTGTCCTGTCGCGCCAAAGCCTGCGCCATAAAACAATGTTCCGTCGGCCAAAGCCAGGCATGCAGTGGGCTTGGACTGGGCGTTTTGTGCCATGGCGCGAGTCTCCTGCAGGGTAAATCGGCGCATAACTAAGGGGGTTGAGCCGCTAGGTCAAGCCTGTTCAAAAATTGTGCAGTTGTTGAAAATCAATGAGTTAGACATATATACTCACTGTTGAATCACGCTTTTTGTTTCGATATGGTCAGGGTTCCTTTGCCATGGGGATGGACAGAAGAAATGGATATGCGATCAAGGGTGAACTCCGCCCTGAAGCAAGCGATGAAAGAAAAGCAGGCCGAGCGTCTATCGACGTTGCGCCTTATAAATGCTGCGATCAAGGATCGAGACATCGCTACCCGGGGTATCGACAACGAAGAGGCCAAGGGATGCGGCGACGCCGAGGTCCTTGAAATACTTGGGAAAATGACCAAACAGCGCAAAGAAAGCGCGCGTGCCTACGAAGAAGGCGGACGGCTTGATTTGGCTGAGCGGGAAATGCGCGAAGTCGACGTCATCGAAGAATTTTTGCCGAAACAATTGGACGCAGATGAGGTCGCGAATGCTATTCATACTGCGATTACAGCGACAGGTGCCGGGTCAATCCGTGACATGGGCAAAGTTATGGGTGAACTGAAAACGCGCTACACGGGTCAAATGGACTTTGGAAAGGTGGGGCCGATGGTTAAGGACCATCTTTGTGCTGCATCGAACGGTGCCGACGGCTGTTAGGCCGCCGGCGCACGTAATTTTTGTACCAAATCTTCGTATAAGGCCACACGCTCTTCCTCCGATAGAAAAGAGCCAATTTCGACTTGTCTGCCTTCGCCCGTCAGAGTGATATAGTTTGGAACAGGCCCGCCATGCGCGTGCATTTCAGGCCGTGTCCAGTAACGGTTGCACGACCATTCCAGATCACCCTTTCGCGGACTGTGATGCACTAAGTGCGCCTGAGTGTCGCTCAGAGTGAGTATTTCGGTTACGTCGCGTGATTTGTAGTTCATTTCAAACGCTAACCAGAGACCCAGCACAGTTACTAACATAAAAGGCAATAGACCCCACAGCAGTACTGATCCAAGTACTGCAAACAATGGGATCAAGCCAAATACAAACACGGCCAAAACAACGCCCATCGCCCCGCGTGGGGGCAACGAGTTGTGCGCCCAAAGACGCAGTTCCTGTGCTCCATCAGTGTTATCTTTCCATTGGTAAGGCATATTCGAAAACTAGAGTAGGCCGCTAAAAAGTCGAAGCGGGAAATTCAAGTTACGTGACCCACCCGAACCCAGGAAAGAGCATCATCCAGTCGATCATCGCCCCAGAAAACTTCCCCACGTACCACAAAGCTAGGCGCGCCAAACACGCCAAGGCTAATCGCATTTTCGGTTTCTGCTTCCAACGCTTGAATGGCGTCTTCACTACGGGCTCGGGCAAGAATGACACGAGGTTCCTGCTGACAGCGTTGCAAGGCTTCGGATAGAGCAGATTCACTACCGGCCTCGATACCCTCGTCAAACCAAATGCGATAAAGTGATTGAACAAAATTTTTGCCCCAACCTTCACCCATGCCCAACAGAGCAACCTGATTAGCGAGTGCCAGATCGGATATAGGGTAGGGTGCCGGCAACTTCGCGTGAATATGGTACTTGGCTGCTCGCCGTTCAATGTCGCGCCACATATATGCGGATTTCACAGGTTTTCCTGCAAATGGGATGTTCTGCTGCGCTGACATCACGGTTCTGACATTGAATGGGCGCCAACGTACTGTTGCGTCATGTTGATCGCACCAATCATCCAATCGCATGACAGTTAGGAAGCTGTACGTGCTGCCGATTGAGAACCAAAAGTCAATTTCTGGCATCTGGAACCTCCGGTTTGCCGGAAAAGTTTCAAATTCCAGAATATACTATTTTTGCTCATCTGGCGACGTGCAGCTAAACTGGACCACAAAACGAAAAAACCCCGCCAATTGTGACGGGGTTAATTTTCGCGTGTTAAGTTGGGTTAGTGCGCGTGGCCCTTGTCCCAGTCCTCTTGCTTTGGAAGCTGCTCGAACGTGTGTTCGGGCGGCGGTGAGGGCAAGGTCCATTCCAGCGTATCCGCATACTCGTTCCAATAGTTGTTTTGGGTGATACGAGCACCGCGGAACAACGCATAGAAAACGATACCAAAGAACAACAGGAATGAAGCGAAGGAGATGAACGCGCCAATCGATGACACATAGTTCCACTGAGCGAAGGCTTCGGGATAGTCGATGTAGCGTCTTGGCATACCCTGACGGCCCAGGAAGTGTTGTGGGAAGAACGTCAAATTAGCGCCTATGAAGAACATCCAAAAGTGAACCTTGCCCCAAAACTCAGAGTATTGGCGGCCGGTCATCTTGCCAAAGTAGAAGTAAACTCCGGCAAAGATTGCAAACACAGCGCCCAATGACATCACGTAATGGAAGTGCGCAACCACATAGTAGGTATCGTGGTACGCGCGATCCACGCCGGCTTGCGAAAGAACAACTCCGGTAACGCCACCAACGGTGAACAAAAACAGAAAGCCGAATGCGAAAAGCATTGGTGTCTTGAATTCAATAGAACCGCCCCACATGGTCGCGATCCACGAGAACACTTTGACACCCGTCGGCACCGCTATGACCATTGTTGCCAACATGAAGTAAGCCTGCTGACGCAGTGACATGCCTACGGTGTACATGTGGTGTGCCCAAACAACAAAGCCCAGAGCTCCAATTGCTATGATGGCCCACACCATGGGCAGATAACCGAATATAGGCTTGCGAGAGAACGTGGCGATCACGTGGCTGATTATTCCGAACCCGGGCAGGACTACGATGTAAACTTCCGGGTGTCCAAAGAACCACAAGATGTGTTGATAAAGGATAGGGTCGCCGCCTCCCGCAGGGTCGAAGAAGGTGAACCCAAAGTTTCGGTCCATCAGCAACATGGTGATCGCACCTGCCAAGACTGGCAGCGACAGAAGAATCAGCCAAGAAGTAACGAAGATCGACCAACTGAACAGCGGGACTTTGAACAGGGTCATACCCGGAGCACGCATGTTCAGGAAAGTTGTGATCATATTGATTGCACCAAGGATCGAGGAGGCGCCCGACACGTGCACAGCAAAGATCGCAAGGTCCATGGACATGCCGCCTTCGGTTGTCGAGAGCGGCGGATACAGGACCCAGCCAACTCCCGAACCAGTCTGATCGTTACCACCCGGAGCCAGCAGGGACACGACGCCCAGTGAGGTGCCAGCAACATATAGCCACAAAGACAAGTTGTTCATCCGGGGGAACGCCATATCTGGCGCGCCAATTTGCAGCGGCATGAAATAGTTGCCGAATCCGCCGAACAGAGCAGGGATTACCACGAAGAACATCATCAGGACGCCGTGATATGTGATCATCACATTCCAAAGATGCCCGTTAGGGGTACATGGGTCGGCCATAAAACCTTCAAGGCACATGTACTGAACACCGGGGTGCATCAGTTCAAGCCGCATGTAGATGGTCATCGCGACCGAGATAAACCCGGCGATCGCCGAGAAGATCAGGTAAAGTATACCGATGTCCTTATGGTTGGTCGACATGAACCAGCGCTGGAAAAAGCTGCGCTGGTCTTCATGGTCGTGACCATGAATGGCTGCGTCTGCCATTATAGGTGCCTCCTGTTGCAACTACACCGCGCAGTCGGACCTCTCCAACGCGCGGGATTCCTGCTGGTTTTAGATTGCGAGGGGGCGACCTTCAATGGTCGAGTTTGATATGAATCAAGAATAATTGTCGCGGGGCAGTCCCCGCCACGCGCATTAATTGGCTGCGGCGTTACCGATTTGGGCGTCATTTGCGAAACTTCAAGGGATATTTGAAACGTTCAAAATGAACCTTGACCGGCGGCGGACAGAACCGCAGAAGTTTGGAACAGCTCATGACCGGAGACAGACTATGACTACATACGACCCCGAGAATATCTTTGCCAAGATTTTGCGAGACGAAATCCCATCAACTCGGGTGTATGAAGATGCCGATACGCTTGCTTTCATGGATATTATGCCCAGAACGGACGGACATCTGCTGGTGATCCCCAAATCCCCATGCCGCAACATACTGGACGCGTCGCCGGAACAGTTGGCGGCGGTGATTTCGACGGTACAGAAACTGGCGCAGGCCACTAAGTCCGCTTTTGACGCTGACGGCGTCACCATTCAACAATTTAACGAAGCGGCTGGTGGGCAGGAGGTCTTTCACCTGCATTTTCATGTGCTGCCACGTCATGACGGCGTACCGGTTCGGCCACCTGGCAACATGGGCGATGCTGACGCAATTGCAGGACACGCGGAAAAAATCAGGGCGGCTTTGGATTAGAATTCGTCCTTTGATGGTTAAACCGTCACCCGCGTCATTTGTTCTGGGGTTCAGTTTTATATCGATGCGCTTCGTCTAATCG
Organism: Ruegeria sp. YKSD179; assembly: GCF_059612885.1. Taxonomy (NCBI): domain Bacteria; kingdom Pseudomonadati; phylum Pseudomonadota; class Alphaproteobacteria; order Rhodobacterales; family Roseobacteraceae; genus Ruegeria; species Ruegeria sp. YKSD179. Next base: position 138,802 of record NZ_JBXWRL010000007.1, read on the forward strand.
CATGCCTTAAATAGAGAATTGCCGTTCCGACATGGGGTCGGAACGGCAGACTCATAAACAAAAAATATGTCAATTTTCACGGGCTTACCCGAGATCACTTATTAAGACACCACTCACTCGTTAACAGTCATTACATACTACGTGGTTCAATTTACTTTGTACTTGGGGAAATAATGAAACCCTCGAATTTCGATAGAATTTAGCAAAACTGGGCGAAATTCGACTAGAATTTGGAAACAGAACGACGCGAGGTATCGGATTGTCGGCGAAATGCTCACTACTTCGCGATTCGTTAGTCAGTTTCAGGTGGTGTTGAGTGACATGTCGGATCGCCGAAAACTTCTTCAAAGGTCTTCTTCAAGGCGACATCCAAATCAGCCATTGTAACAGGCAATCCCAGATCAACCAGTGACGTCACCCCGTGATCCTGTATCCCACATGGTACGATTCCCGAAAAATGGCTCAAATCCGGTTCCACGTTGATCGAGATTCCGTGGAAGCTCACCCACTTTCGAAGACGGATGCCAATTGCCGCAACCTTGTCTTCGGCCTGATGACCAGATGGTGACAAAGGCTTGTCGTTGCGCTGTACCCAGACGCCCACACGCCCATCGCGGATCTCGCCTTTGACATTAAATTCTGCCAGAGCGGCAATCACCCAATTCTCAAGCTGCTTCACGAATTGACGAACGTCATGCCCACGCTTGGATACGTCCAGCATTACGTACACCACACGTTGCCCCGGACCGTGGTAAGTGTATTGTCCGCCGCGCTTGGTGGAATGGACAGGAAAACGGTCAGGATCTGTCAGGTCTTCTATCCGCGCCGAAGTGCCAGCAGTGTACAATGCTGGGTGTTCCAGCAACCAAATACACTCGTCGGCTTTACCTGAGGCGATCGCGGCAACACGCGCCTCCATAAAAGAGACCGCCGCTTCGTAATCAGTCAAACCATCTGATGTCTTCCATTCCATGTCACGTCCTTAGACCGTCTTTGACGAAGGGGGAAGCTGTCAGGCCTCCTCGTTCAGACATCTTTGCAAAACCTGTCCATAAGTTTCGGTGCCTTGTGCTCCGCTCAAAATGAACTTTCCATCAAAAACCATAGTGGGCACGCCTGAAATCCCCCGACTTGTCCAAAACTGTTGCTTTTCCCGCACCCGACTTGCGAGACCGCCGGAAGCAAGAGCAGAACGTGCTGCCTCGGGATCCAGCCCGGCGATCTGGACAGCACCCAATAGAACCTCGGCCGCCGACACATCTAACTGCCGCGTAAAGTAGGCTTCGAACAACGCTAATTTAAGTGGATGCTGCCTACCTTGCGTTTCCGCCCAATCCAGCAACTGATGCGCGGCAAACGTATTGTAAATCCGGCTGTCGGCAGTGAAGTTAAATTCAAACCCCAGTTCTGCCCCCAATGCAGTAAGTCGGTCGCGCGCTTGCTGGCTCTGCTCAGGTGTAGAACCGTACTTTTCAGCGATATGGTCACGCAAATTCTGTCCTTCGGCACCCAAGGCGGGATTCAGTTCGAACGGATGCCATCTAAGGCGTGCAACGGCGTTCTCATTTTTCAAAGCCTGCTTCAGCTGAAGAAACCCCACAATACACCAAGGGCAAACTACATCTGAAACAATGTCAACTTGCACGATTGAAGTGGGTTCTGACGACGACATTCCATGCCCCGAATTTGATGCAAAACATATCCAACGCGATAGATATGACTGATGCGTATCAATTCAAACCGTTATGATTTTTGCCTCTTCACATCCCGAGCCTCTGGGTCTATACGCGCCTCTACCAAGTCATTGGCAGTGCGGTCGTGGCGGAATTGGTAGACGCGCAGCGTTGAGGTCGCTGTGGGGTAACACCCGTGGAAGTTCGAGTCTTCTCGACCGCACCAGAACCAGCTTGAACAGTTGGTTTTCGGCCTTATAAACAAGGGCATTCAGCATTTTCCGAGTGTGTCGCATAACGCAAACAACACGCACGGACAGCACACAATGGCCCTTAGAATGACGATCAAGTACATCGACTGCATTAGTGATACCCAATGGCGTTTCCGTAGACGGTGGCCGAAACGGGTGCGTGAAATTCGCGGCGAAGATGCTTACCAAAAGCACATACAAGCGCGTGAAGGGGCCGCTTTTCAACGCGAGTACCAATTCCATCTGAGAAACTTTGACACTATTGTCGAAGATACCCTTAGGCGGAACCCACTGGTTGATACTCGGTCACCAACGCAGAAGTTCATCGACGCGCAACGCTTGGCTGAACACTACATGACTGGAATCCAGGGTCTCGAAGATGACAGCTTGACGAGAGGTATCGTCGCCGAAGGTCTGGCGAAGCAAGGGGAACCGCCCGAGGTTGTGGCTGCGGTATTGAACCCGAACGCGGAACCCCCAAAGCCAACTCTGGCCGATATGCGGGACACCTACGCTCGGGACAAGGGACTTTCTGATGACCGAAAGGCTATGGTCAGAATCGACCGCACGTTTGGCCGCCTTAAGGATGCCCTGAAGAAGCCTCTGGAAGACGTGACCATTGAAAGCATCGACCGACAAACAGCGCGTTGCTTCATGGACCACTTATTGCGCCTCAAGATAACCAATGGTCAGCCACTCGCGCTAAAGTCGTGTCAGCGTGAAGTCATTATTGTCGCTGCGGCTTACAACCATGCCGTCAGGGAGTTGGAAATACCGTCTGATCGCAACCATTTCGAACGCCTCCCTTGGCCCAAGGAACAAGTCAGTTCCTTAGACAAGAACGTCCCATTGCCAGATGGCATTGTGGACGCTGTTCAAGAGACCCTTGAAGGGGGGCGTAGCAAAGACCTGCCGGATATGTGGCGGGTGCTTAAGGGTACGGGTATGAGGCTGGGTGAAGCCTGTGGTCTGCGCGTAAGCGATGTGGACCTTAAAAGTGAAACCCCGTCCATCCTAGTCACACCCAACGAAATCAACGGCATCAAGAACAGTAACAGTGACCGCTATGTTCCGATTGCCTCAAGTAGCCTCAGAGAATCCCTCAGGAAGCGCCTAGAAGGGCAGGAGGGTAGCAAACCTCTATTTCCCTCTTATGGTCGTGACGGAGGCCCCACGGCTGCGTCCGCTGCGCTGATGAAGGCGGTCAGAAAGAACACTGATAACAAGCGTATGAAGGTCCACGGACTACGCCACCGGGCAAGCGATAAGTTAAGGGATGCAGGGGCACCTGTAGAGGTACGTCACGGGTATCTCGGCCACTCTGCTCAGTCTGTTGCTGAGAATATCTATGGTGGACGTGAGGCGCGGCTTAGAGAGTTCGCTAGGTGGGGTGTTAAGGCAGGGCTTTAGGGTCGCGGCCGGACCAAGAAGAACAAGCGGGTATTAATCAATTGTTCGGCTAACGCGGTTTTTGGCGAAGGCGTAACCTAGCTACCTTCTGTCTAATCCTGCTTATCGAACCAGTACTCAGCTTTTCCGAAAGAATGGAGCGCAATAAATCGTCGCGTGTCAGTGGCTCAACAAGGCGACCGCCTTGGACAACGCCCGGATAGAGCAAAAACAGTGGCTGAGGGGCGGATGACAAGTCAGATTTTGGGCCCTTGTAATCGAAGCATACAGGAGCAGGACTTTTCAGCCAATCAGCGGGGAATAGTTCCTCTGCCTTGTTTGTTAGGAACAGACCAGTCTTTTCTTGACCTTGGGTAATTTGGAGTAGAGCGCTCCGCCAACCCGAAATCTTCTTTCGATTTCCGTCAAGTCGGGAGGCGTCGACGATCCAGAGCATGTTCTTGTAAAACGCTTCTCTCGCACGACGTTCTTCGTGATCCAGATGTGAATGCTGGATTTCTACAGTAAGGCCAGCAAGCGTATAAACATCAGCGATGTGTTTTTCGCCTGTTGCGTCGTCTCTAAATATCCGCTCCTGCCATCTTAGCGGGAATTCGTTTTTCCAGTTTCGGTGCCAGTCTGTTTCTGGCTCCCGCCATGGGTCACATTCTGCTTTGTTTTTGTGCGCCCAGTGGTGAACTCTTACTTCACCGCAGCGCGGTATCATCTCCGAATTACAAAAAGGGCAGGTACCAATTGCGCCCGGTATTGGTCGGCTTCGGTTTCCGTTGACATTTGCCGTGAGCATCTGTGTTTGTCCGGTTCAAGAAAGTGTGGGCGAGGCTTGCACAAGAGATTGCAAGTCGATGCAAAAACAGCGAAGTGAAGGCTCTTCCAGTGACCTTAAGCATCAGTTTCACAAGTTAGTAGTCAAAAAAAGAAATGTCCGAGCAATTTGAAGGCTTTGCCTGCATAAATATAAACAATCCAATGGCCGCATGGAATGCGGTTCGTTCTAACTATTATTCACCTTCATGCCTTCCCCAATCAGAACGCCTTGGAGCAATGAGTTTCTGGATGGCTGATCTTTTGCGGGACGGAAACGCAGCGAGAGCTACAGCCGAATTCCGTCTGGAGGATTACAGGCGGAAGTACTTTCCCTCTGCTGTTTCAAGGGTAACGGGAATATTCTTATTCGACGATATTGATAGCGCTGCTCAAGCCTGGGACAGCGAGGAATGGTCTGGTCACTTCAATTCAGATTACCTTACAGATGTTGGGGTTTCAGCTGACCAGTCTTCTCGCCACGATTCAACGTGGATTACAATGATGCGTGATGACGAGAACATCCTTGTAGATGGGTGGAAGGAGATGGCGGTAGGATACTGGTCTGGGAAGGCGGCGTCTGATCAACCCATTTGGGAGCGGATTATCGAAGGCTGGGTCACCATTTGGGGGGTCGATCTCAAAGCCCGAGCACTCAAAGAAGTTCAACAGTATTGGCCGCAATCGTTACCTCTTTTGGCGGTAGCCGCGAATTCGTCGTTAGTAGGAAGCTGCGATGGGGCCATTATGCCGCACGCAATACGGAAAGGTATACATCATTGATCGGACCCTCGACACTCACCGGTAACGTATGAGCAAAGCTGGTTGCTAAACTTTGCGACCGCTTACAACGAAATGCGTTACCGAAAAGAAAAATTTTCCTTGCTTTGCCAGAGACCTCTGCTCTTCAGCCCATTCCTTCGCCTCTAGTTCCGGGACAAGTCCATTGGCTTCAGCGAACCTTTTCATCAGGATTATCATCATATTGGCCAATCCGTCTGGCCGGAGTTGGGTGTCGCAAATTGTGACAGGAGTTACGCTTTCTAATATTAAGCCAGCATCGCGAAAAATTGCGGGCAAATGAGCAGGAACCTCTCTATCCACAAAGTGCTGGTCCCAAGCCTTGACCATCCGGGCCATCCTCTCGGGATATTGGCTGAACCAGACTAAGCTGCCAAAATGGATGTCGCCCACGACAAGACGACCGCCCTGCTTGAGGCTGCGATAGGCCTCAGCAACCGCTGCGGGGATATCGTCCAAATATTCAAAAACCTGAACCGAAACAGCTTTGTCAAGCGAAGCGTCTTCAACGGGGAGTTGTCCGGCCCAGCCATCGGTTATCTCAACCCAGTCATACTCACGACATCTGTTCTCGGCCGATTGCCGCATTGCGTCACTGGGATCAATGCCCAGGATCCGGCCCATTGGACCAACTGCTCGGGCAAGCTCGGCTGTCAATAGGCCGTTACCACATCCGATGTCCGCAATGATCTCTCCAGGGGCAGGGCTTAGTGCGTCGAAAGACCCTCGACGCCGACGCGTGACATCTGCACCTTCATAAACGCTATCCAAAAGCCGAGTTGTTTCCGCATCAAATTCGAGCATGCCACCAACAAAATATAAATTGTTCAAACCATTAGACTAACGCTTATCATTTATCGGCATGGGTGTCTGCCTTGGGCTGAAAATTAACTTTTACAGATTTAATCAGATGCCCACCTAACACCCAAAGCAATCTTTACTCTTAGTCGCATCAAAACGATCAATGGCTCTCGTTAGCCTCAAAATTGAGAACCAAGCAAATCGCCTTAGTTCGTACTTCGATATGTACCAAATTTGAGGTCACATTTTGCAAGTCGTCTGGTTCAAGCGCGATCTAAGAGTTCATGACAATCGGGTTCTCTCCAAAGCTGCGGCTCGAGGGGATGTTTTGCCGTTATTCGTGGCGGAACCCGAGCTTTGGCAAGCGCCTGATATGTCAAGTCGGCAATGGGCCTTTGTTGAGGAAACACTTCAACAGTTGCGCGTTGACTTGGGCAATTTAGGTCAGCCGTTGGTGGTTAGAACTGGTGAGGTGACCGCTGTTCTTTATGACCTTCTTAAGAGGCGCGGAATAACCGCGTTGTGGTCGCATGAAGAAACTGGGAACGATTGGACCTTTCAACGCGATCTGCGCGTGGCTGCTTGGTGCCGAATCTTCGGCGTTCCTTGGTACGAAGTCCAAAACCATGGTGTTTTTCGACGCTTAAAGTCTCGCGTCGGCTGGTCACAACGTTGGGACAGTCTGATGTTGGAACCGGTCCGACTGCCGCCGCGTCTCAAACCTGTGGAAGTCGACCCCGGCAACATTCCGACTGCGAAAGACTTGGGCATTTTGGTTGACTTTTGCCCACTACGCCAGACGGGGGGGCGGCGAGCTGGTTTGAGTTTGCTCGACAGCTTCCTCGCGCGCCGCGCTAAGACTTATCGCACCGCGATGTCATCGCCAGTTGAAGGAGAAAGCGCCTGTTCCAGGCTTTCGCCTCATTTGTCGTGGGGAACATTGTCGATGCGCGAAGTCACCCAGGCAAACTGGGCGCGACAACGCGAACTCCGGACCACTCAGTCAAAAAATAATACTGAGTGGCAAGGGTCGTTGAAGTCATTCAATGGGCGCCTCCATTGGCATTGTCACTTCATTCAAAAGCTCGAAGCCGAACCAAGTATTGAATATGCAAACCTTCATCGCGGCTATGATGCTATTCGACCGTCAGAGCCGGATCAAACCAGGCTGGAGGCATGGACCAATGGTGAAACCGGGTTACCGTTTTTAGATGCATGTATGAGATATCTCAGGGCATCGGGTTGGCTGAATTTTCGGATGCGCTCCATGGTTATGGCGACTGCCAGCTATCATCTGTGGTTAGATTGGCGCGCACCAGGATTGCAGCTCGCTCGGTACTTTACGGACTATGAACCGGGCATTCACTGGAGCCAGGTGCAAATGCAATCGGGTACGACTGGTATAAATACGGTTCGAATCTACAACCCGGTCAAGCAAGGTTACGATCAGGACCCCAGCGGCACTTTCACGCGAAAATGGGTGCCTGAACTGGCCTAGATACCAGACAGGTTTTTGCACGAGCCTTGGAAGGCCGAAAACGCGGTCGATTTGTTGGGCAAATCCTATCCTTACCCAATCGTGGACCATTTATCTGCCGCGAAAGAAGCGCGACAACGGATATGGGCGGTCAGGCGCGGTCAGGCATTTCGAGCCGAAGCCTTGGCTATTGCCGCAAAACACGCCAGTCGAAAAACAAGACCAGCAAACCGAAAACGTAGCGAAGGTAATGTTCTGCCTGCTCAGATGACCCTGCCATTCGAGGAGTAACGTTGCCATGATGAAAAAATCTGATCTGCCCTTCAAGAACTGCGTGATCTGTGGGCGCCCGTTCTCGTGGCGCAAGAAGTGGGCCAAGGTATGGAATGACGTCCGCTATTGCTCGGAACGATGCAGGCGCTCAAGATGATCACCAAAATGTTGTCAGAAGAAGAAAGCGGTCACTTTGGTTTTTTGCAGTTCACGCCGTCTCGAAAGGCTGGGTTGGCACGTCTGAGAAGCTTTGCGCCGTTGGCGGGCAGTAAATACGCCGCCCGTCGAAACTATGATTTTGGGCCGGAATTTCGTGGCTATGTCTCAGCTCTTTCGCCGTGGATCCGGCACCGCTTGATAACCGAACAAGACGTGCTTAACGCAGTGCAAAAACACCATTCTTTTTCCCAAGCGGAAAAATTTGTCCAAGAAGTCTTCTGGCGCACCTATTTCAAAGGATGGCTTGAACAACACCCTAGCGTTTGGACTGCTTATTTGAGCAACTTAAATCGTGCCCTTGAGAGCGTAATTCAAAACCAAGAATACCGGGATGCGACTCAGGGGCGAACTGGCATTGATTGTTTCGATCATTGGGTGCGGGAATTAGTTGAAACCGGATATTTGCATAACCACTCACGTATGTGGTTCGCCTCGATTTGGATTTTTACTTTGCGCTTGCCGTGGGAACTGGGCGCAGATTTCTTTTTGCGTCACTTGATGGACGGCGACCCGGCATCAAACACGCTTAGCTGGCGTTGGGTCGCTGGTCTGCACACTAAGGGCAAAACATATCTCGCTGGGGCCAACAACATCGCAAAGTTTACGGAGGGGAAGTTTAACCCTGTCGGACAGTTGGCGGAAAATGCGGAACCACTAACAGAAAAAGCAGAACATCCTAGCGTCGCGCTTTCTATTTCCGACCCAATGCCAAAAGGAGATTTTTTGCTTCTTGTGACTGAAGAGGATTGTCAAATTGCAGAATTGTTGCCGCATGAACCTGCCGCTGATATCGGGCTTGTTGCTTCCTGCGAGCGTTCACCGCTTTCGCTAGGAAAGACTGCCCAGAACTTTGCGGCGGGCGCAATCTGGAATTCCTGTGACTGTCCGAGTCTTGAAGCAACAAACTGGCAAGACCGGATCGTCGCAGCGGCGGAAGCGGCCGGTGTGAAAACCGTTGTCACCGGATTTGCTCCGGTTGGGCCAGTCGCGGCGAAACTGTACAAGTCAAAGCTTGCGGAGGCCGGACTGCAATTGCACCAAATCCGCCGAAACTATGACAGCTTAGCTTGGCCACACGCGACAAAGGGATTTTTTGGTTTGAAGCGGAAAATCCCAACAATTCTGGGCGGTCTTGGGTACCCACTCCGATGACGTTGGAACCAATTCGTTCAACGCGCGTGAAGCATCCGGTTTTTGGTCTTCCGGAAATTTACAATATTGCACTGTAGGATCGCCATCATCCCATCACGAATGTGGAATCTGACATTTGCGTTTGGTAAATTCAGGTTTGTGCGAAGAAGTAATCGATCTGTATCCTGACGGACTTAACTCAAGCAGCCTTGATCGACTGGTGCGTCATCAACCGGCAAAGCTCCATGTCTGCAAAACGTCTCGCGTTTTTGCCTGGTTCAAGGCGTTTGCGACGTCCTTTTGCATCCCCTCAAGTGTCTGATCGTCAAGAACAAGTTGTTCACCAAAGCCACACGCACAGCATGTGATCTCTTCTTTCGTAAACGCGGTATCGGAAGAATCGCATCGGGGGCATTTTGCAAGAACATCGTCGTTGAACATATCGCAACCTCTGACCTGACACAGTGAAGTTAGGGCAGACGAATAAGGTTTCACGTTTTCTATGAATGATTTACCACCAGCGGGGTTGAGATATTTTAGATGGCTTTGTCGGCAATGCGATCGCTCACAGTGATTAGGTGAATGGCAATATCGGTGTCGCGGCGTTGGTTCGGACGATCGTCGCCTGAATGATAAAGGACAGAAATTACGCGTGAAATGCCGGAAACTGCAGTATTATTCTATAAAGAAACCTAGCTATATCGATCTCTGTGTGGCTGAGATGACAAGCCAAATCACCACTCCGACAACCAAAATAATAAAACCTTGTTCTATAACGTCACCAGATGTCACTTTCGCGATAAACTGTTGTGAGACATAGTACACTCGATCGGCACCAGAAAAATACGTGACACGAAACATGCTCATACCAACGACGGCGCAACCAATAATCACGACGCCCCAAATAAGTATCGAAACAAACTTAGCCATTCAAATATCCCCCAAAGAAACAGCGCTTAGAGTAGCACAAAAACGAGATTTAACCTTGATTTTGGCGGCTAAGCTGCGTTGAGTTGTCGTTTGCAGATTAAACAAACGGCTGCGCCGATCGAGCGACTTGTCAGGGGATTTTCTATGTTTTGGTGCGATCAGAGTTCCTAAGTCATTTATTTGAAAGAAAGATTGCGCGAACTTGTTCACTGCTTAAAACTCATAAGCGAAATTTTTATGGGCTTTTGAATTTCAGAAGCAGGAGATGTCCCGAACTAGGCAGCACACCCATAAATTTCTGTTCATTCACATAGGCTTGTGATTCACTTTCGCAAAACAACAGGCGGGAGTGGGAAATTGGCGCGATCTGACATGAGCGATTTGGAG